>CADBFL010000041.1 GCA_902793875.1 uncultured Eubacteriales bacterium
GGCTGTGTGGATCTTGCCAGATACTGCCTTACGACTCTGGGACTCGAGGAGGATGTGACATACCGTCTGTCCAAATGGGATCCCGAGCACGCAGAGGACTACCTCGGAACCGCGGAGGAATGGGAATACAATGAAGGATTCATAAGGCGCATACTTGACGAATCCGGCATCGAATATACCGAAGCTGTCGGAGAGGCTGCGTTCTACGGACCTAAACTCGATATACAGGCGAAGAACGTATACGGCAAAGAGGATACGATGATCACCATCCAGCTCGATACAGTGCTTGCCGAGAGATACGACATGTACTTCATCGACAGGGACGGCCAGAAGAAGCGTCCGTACATCATCCACCGCACATCGATAGGATGCTATGAGCGTACTCTGGCGTGGATGATAGAAAAGTATGCGGGCAATCTGCCTACATGGCTCTGCCCTGAGCAGGTCAGGATACTGCCTATCTCCGACAAGGTCGCGGATTACGCCGAAGAGGTCCGCAAAGAGCTCCGCAGGAACGGCGTTGACGTTACTGTAGATGACAGCAGCGAGCGCATCGGATACAAGGTGCGCAAGGCGCAGATGGAGAAGGTGCCTTACATGCTGGTGCTCGGCGCCAAGGAAGCCGAAGAGGGCAACGTATCCGTACGCTCGAGATACCTCGGCGACGAGGGCGTAAAGCCTCTGTCGGAATTCGTATCCGCTCTCTGCGAGGAGATACGCACGAAGGAGATCCGGAAAATAGAGAAAAAGGACGACGACAAAAAAGCATAATATATGTTATTATTAATGTCAGGATTCATAACGGAGAAAAGGTAGAAAAAATATGTCTGTAAAGTACAAAAGAGTACTGATAAAAGTAAGCGGAGAAGCTCTTGCGGGCGAGGATAAATTCGGCGTCAATGACGTGCAGCTCGAAAAGGTCGCAAGGCAGATCAAAGAGATCCATGACGCAGGAGTCGAGGTCGGCATCGTGGTCGGAGGAGGCAATTTCTTCCGGGGCCGCACAGGAGGCAGCATAGACAAGCCGACGGCCGATTACATGGGCATGCTGGCTACGGTCATGAACGGCCTGGCTCTTCAGGACGCTCTTCTGAGCGTTGGCTGCGAAGCAAAGCTAATGACCTCGATCGAGATCAGGGACATGGCCGAAGGCTACGCCAGGCGCAGGGCCCTCGACTATCTCGAAGAGGGCAAAGTGGTGGTCTTCGGAGGAGGCACGGGAAGCCCGTTCTTCACCACCGATACCACTGCGGCTTTAAGAGCGGCCGAGATCGGAGCCGATGTGCTGCTTCTTGCAAAGAGCGTCGATGCTGTTTATTCCTCGGATCCCGACATCGATCCGGATGCCGAGAGGTATACCGAGCTCTCGTACATGGACATCATCGACAGAGACCTCAAGGTCATGGATCTGACGGCCGCCACGCTGTGCAAGGACACGGGTACGAAGATATACGTATTCGCGCTCGCAGAAGAAGGCAATCTGATGAAAGTCATAAACGGAGAAAACACAGGAACACTCATTCAATAGGAGGCAAACATGGCAAAGAAATCACTCGAAGAGAGAATAGAAGGCGCCAAGGGCTACCTTAAGGAGAATCTCAACACGGTAAGAGCGGGAAGGGCCAACCCGGCGCTTCTCGACAAGATCACTGTCGACTACTACGGCACGCCTACACCTCTGAAGGCGCTTGCCAACGTATCGGTGCCTGATCCGAGGACTCTCATGATCTCGCCGTTCGACCCTAAGTCGGTGGCTGATATCGAAAGAGCCATACTCGAGGCCAACGTCGGCATCACTCCTTCCAATGACGGCAAGGTCATCAGGCTTGCCATCCCGCAGCTGACCGAGGAGAGGCGCAAGGAACTCACAAAGGTAGTCAAGGGCTACGGCGAGGACGCCAAGGTAGCTGTCAGGAACCTGAGACGCGATGTGAACGACGAGCTCAAGAAGGCTGAAAAGGCCGGCGAACTGACAGAGGACGATCTCAAGGACGAGCTCGAAGAGACTCAGAAAACGATCGAGAAGGCGATCAAGGAGATCGACGAGATCATCGGCGAGAAAGAAAAGGAGCTCATGGAGGTATAGCCCCCGCAATAATACGGCAGGCTGAGCGTGGCAGTTTTGCCACGCTTACTGTTTGAACAGGGAACCGGAAAAATGGAAAAAAGACCTTTTCCCACGCATGTGGGGATCATAATGGACGGCAACGGCAGATGGGCAAAGGCCCATAACGTGCCCCGCGTGATGGGACACAACGCCGGCATGCAGTCGATGAAAAAGATAGTCATCGCTTCTTCCAACCTGGGCGTAAAGTATCTTACGGTATACGCGTTCTCGACGGAAAACTGGAAGCGCAGCACCGAAGAGGTGAACGGCATATTCAATCTGATCGTCAAGTACGTCAATTCCGAACTCGAGGAGCTCGATGAGAACAACGTCCATATAAACATCTTCGGCGAATATGACATGCTGCCGAAGGCTTCTGTGGACGCCATCGACAAAATGG
This sequence comes from uncultured Eubacteriales bacterium, assembly GCA_902793875.1. Lineage (GTDB taxonomy): Bacteria > Bacillota > Clostridia > Peptostreptococcales > Anaerovoracaceae > Crickella. Next base: position 2,508 of record CADBFL010000041.1, read on the forward strand.
TCGGAAGGCTCCATGACAACGACGGTCTCGTTTTCAACATCGCGCTCAATTACGGCGGAAGGGACGAGATCTTAAGAAGCGTGAAGGAGCTTGCGAGAGAATGCGCCGAGGAGGGAAGGGATCCTTCGGAGCTCACCGAAGACGATATATCGGCTCATCTTTACTCGGGGAGCGCCCGCTTTGACGTGCCCGACCCCGATCTCATCATCAGGACGAGCGGAGAAGAGCGCATGTCGAACTTCCTCACATGGCAGGCCGCGTACAGCGAGCTGATGTTCACTGACACGCTCTGGCCGGATTTCACGCCTGAAGAATACAGGGAGATGCTCGAAGCTTATGCGGACCGCGACAGAAGGTTCGGCGGACGCAAGGAGGCAAAATAAATGAAGACAAGAATCATATCCGGACTTATAATGGCGCCGCTGCTGATACTTCTGTATCTGGGCGGATGGTGGCTCTGGGGCGCGGCTCTTCTCATAGCGATGGTCGGCCTGCAGGAATTCTACAAGGGATGGGAAAACATCGATGTCCATCCGTCGAAGGAGATCGGGCTCATCATGACGGTGCTGCTCTTCGTGACGGCCGTCCCTTACGATATCAGGGGGTCTCAGACCGTGCCGCGCTTCTACGAGAACATGGTGTACATATGCATATGGCTCTTCATAGCGGTCGCGGCGGGACTCATCTACGGATGGAAGATCGACAGGCGCGGGCCTTACGATGCGATAGCGACGGTCACGGGACTTGTGTACATACCGTTTTTTACATATCACATGATACTGATCGACATGACCGAATACAGGCTGTTCATCTGGATAGTCATCATAGCGGCGTTCGGCTCCGACATATTCGCGTACTTTACGGGCTACTTCCTCGGAAAGCACAAGATGGCGCCGAACCTCAGCCCTAAAAAGACCATCGAGGGAGCTGTCGGAGGACTGGTCGCAAGCTCTCTGCTCGCCTGGCTCTTCGGATTCATCTTTATGAAAGACATGGCACCTGTCTGCCTCGCGCTCGGACTCTTCGGAGGAGCCGCCGGCATGGCGGGCGACCTCACGGCCTCGGCCTTCAAGCGCAAGATGGGCATCAAGGACTACGGCAACCTCATACCGGGACACGGCGGGATCATGGACAGATTCGACAGCGTCATCTTCGTTGCTCCGGTCGTGTACTACGCGATATGCGCCATGACGGGCATACTGTCCGTATAGAAATAATGTAAAGAAAACTTTACATACTGTCAGGAGAACAAAAACTTGAAAACAGCAATTTTATTCGTACTGATGCTGCTGGTGCTGGTCATCCCTCACGAGTGGGGGCACATGATGGTGGCCAGGTGGTGCGGCGTCAAAATAAAGGAATTCTCGGTCGGCATGGGACCGCTCATATTCAAGAAAAAGAAGGGGGATACCCAGTACTCCCTGAGACTTCTTCCTCTGGGCGGATACTGCATGATGGAGGGCGAAGAGGAGGCTGTTGACAGCCCGACCTCTTACAGCAGCAAGACATATCCGCAGAAGATAGCGATCCTTCTGGCCGGAGTCACGATGAACGTGATAATAGCGGTCATCGCGGTCTCCGTAGCTTTATGGATAGGCGGAGCTCTCACCAATACTCTCGGCGGGGTCACGCAGGGTTCGCCTGCGGCGGCGGCCGGTCTTGAAGCCGGCGACACCATCGTCGCGGTCAACGGAAAAGAGACTCCGGAGTGGGAGAACGTCGTAGCGGCAATCGACGGCTATAAAAAGGGGGATGCTCCCCTTGAGGTCACATACGAGCGCGACGGCAGCGAGAAGACCGTCAGCGTGACGCCTGAATACAACAGTGAAAGAAAGGCGTACATGCTCGGCATCACCGCCGGCGTCACACATGACTTCTTCAAAACCGCGGTGCACGGGCCTGCCGCGACATGGGAACTCGCCAAGGCCATGCTGCAGGGCTTCAAGATGCTATTTTCGGGGCAGCTGCACAAGAATGATGTTGCGGGGCCTGTGGGACTTGTGAGAGTCGTCGACCAGGCTTCGGATTACGGGATAGCGCCTTATCTGATGCTGCTCGCTCTTGTGAGCCTCAACCTCGCGTTCTTCAATCTCCTCCCGATACCGGGACTCGACGGAGGCAAGATATTCTTCATCATACTCAAGATCATCTCGGGAGGCAGGATAAACGACGACATGGAATACAAGGCGACGGTCGTGGGAATGGCGGTCCTGCTGATGCTGTTCGTTCTGATAACAGTAAACGATGTGATGAATATATTCGGGAAATAAAAAATGTCAGTAAAAGTATATTGCGGCGATGTCGCCATCGGAGGCGGCGCGCCGGTATCGATACAGTCGATGACCAATACGGATACCAGGGACACGAAAGCCCTGGTGAGGCAGATCGGGGAGCTCGCCGACGCGGGCTGTCAGATCGTGCGCTGCGCGATACCCGACATGGAGGCGGCAGAGTCCTTCGGCAGGGCGAAGAAGCTGGTCAGGGTGCCTCTTGTCGCCGACATACACTTCGACCACAGGCTCGCCATAGCCGCGATCGAGGCAGGAGCCGACAAGATAAGGATCAATCCGGGCAACATAGGCAGCACGGAAAACGTAAGAGCTGTCGTCGAAAAGGCGAAGGAGAGGGGCATACCCATCCGCGTCGGAGTCAACTCCGGCTCGCTTCAGAAGGACATTCTGAACAAATACGGCGGAGTGACGGCTGACGCTCTTGCCGAGAGCGGCGCCGGCATGGTCAGATACATAGAGGACCTGGGTTACGACAGGCTCGTAGTGTCCATAAAGTCCTCGAACGTGAAGATGAACTACGACGCCCACATGAAGCTGAAGGAGCTTACCGATGCCGCGATACACATTGGGATCACGGAGTCGGGGACCCCTCGAAACGGCGAACTCAAATCCGCGATAGGCATAGGCTCGCTGCTGCTTGCCGGCATAGGCGATACGATGAGGGTGTCTCTTACGGCTGATCCTGTAAAGGAAGTCCTCTTCGCCCGCCGCATACTCGAGACGGTCGGGCTCAGGGAAAAGGCCATAGAAGTCGTGTCATGCCCTACGTGCGGCAGGACCGAGATAGACCTAATAGGGCTTGCAAATGAAGCTGAAGAAAGGCTGATGCCCGTTGCCCGGAAAAGAGCCGACGCGGGACTGAGGCCTCTTAAGATAGCCGTCATGGGATGCGCTGTCAACGGTCCGGGAGAGAGCCGCGAGGCGGACTACGGCATCGCGGGCGGCAGGGGCGAGGGCCTCGTGTTCAGCCACGGCGATATCATCGAAAAGGTGCCGGAGGACAGGCTCATAGACAGGCTGGTCGAGCTCGCCGGATCAGAGACCGAATAAAACATAATGATAAAGATATCCGAAGACATACTCACTGCCGCCGAGCTTGCCGAGGCCAGCGGCAAAAGGAAGCAGGACATCGACATCGAGATCACCAATGTCGCGGTGTCGAAGCTGCAGAACGGCACGAGCGTGGCGCTTACCATAGACGCCAAGCTCAATTTTCTGATGCCGAAAAAAACCGAGCGCATCATGAAAGAGAGGATCGCGTCGAGGATCTCTTCGGTCGAAAAAGTAGTGATCAACTATTCGTATTCGGGCATAAAGGTCCCGCGCCGCTCAGAAGACGGCGGCGACGGCGGAAGGCAGGGAAACGGCTGGAGCGGACGCAGAAAAAAGGACGAGCCTGCCTTCGAGAACTCCAGGGGCGAACTGGTCATTCTCGGCCCTGATTTCAGCGACGAGCCTGTTTCCTACGGGGAACTCGCAGGGCTTGTAGGCACGAAGACAAAACCCGCGATCGAGGGCGAGGTCTTCAGCATGGAATCGATGCCCATAAAGAGCGGACGCGAGCTTATCACCATACTCATAGCCTCAGGGGCGAGGACCTTTGCGCTCAAGGCGTTCATATCCAAAGACAAGCGCGCCGAGTTCGACGAGAACCTGCACTCCGGCGACATGGTCAGGGTGAAGGGACCGATAGAATACGACACCTACGAGCACGAGAACCTCATGATGTTCACGTCCCTCAAAAAGGTCGAAAAGAAGCTCAAGGAGGACACGTATCCGAACGGACGCAGAGTCGAGCTCCACTGCCATACCAAGATGAGCGACAACGACGGCTTCAACGAGGTCGCCGACATAGTGAAAAAAGCGGCCTGCTGGGGGCAGCCTGCCGTGGCCATAACCGATCACGGCGTGGTGCAGGCCTTCCCTGACGCCGCAAAGGAAGCCGCGAAGCAGGCCAATAACGGAAGGAACATAAAGATAATCTACGGAGTCGAGGGCTATCTGTATCCGGACGAGGACGCAAAAGCCGAAGACGGCTCGATAGACATAAAAAAGAACAGGACCTACCACATCATCATCCTGGCGAAGAACCAGGAAGGCCTCAAAAACATATACAAGCTCGTGAGCCTGTCTCACATAGACTATTTCTACAAAAGGCCGAGGATCCCGCGCTCCGTGCTCGAAGCTCACCGCGAGGGCCTCATCATAGGCTCTGCCTGCGAGGCGGGCGAGGTATACAGAGCGATAACAGGAGGGGCCGACGATGAAGAACTCGACAGGATAGCTTCATACTACGACTATCTGGAGATACAGCCGCTTGGCAACAACCGCTTCATGATAGAGGACGGGACGGCGAAGGACGAGAACGATCTGATCGCCAACAACCTGAGGATCATAGCCGCTGCCGACAGGCTCGGAAAGCTGACTGTCGCTACCACGGACTCCCATTATCCGACGCAAGACGCTTCCATCTACCGCAATATCATCATGGCGGGCATAGGCTTCCGCGACACGCCGTCCGACTCGCTGTACCTTAGGACGACGGACGAGATGATGGCGGAGTTTTCGTATCTCGGCGACAGGGCCGAAGAGATAGTCGTCACCAATACGAATAAGATCGCGGACATGGTCGAAGAGGTGAGGCCTGTCCCGGAGGGGAAGTTCCCGCCTAAGATCGAGGGCGCCGAAGACACGCTCAGAAAAAGCTGCTATGAAAAGGCGTGGTCCATATACGGCAAGCCGCTTCCGCCTGAGATAGAAGAAAGGCTCGAGACCGAGCTCAGTTCCATCATCGGAAACGGATACGCGGTCATGTACATAGCCGCTCAGATGCTCGTAAAGAAATCCAACGAGGACGGGTACCTCGTCGGATCGAGAGGATCGGTAGGCTCTTCGTTCGCGGCGACGATGGCGGGCATCACGGAGGTAAATCCGCTTGCCCCTCATTACGTATGCCCTGAGTGCAGGCACTTCGAGTGGTCGGATGAGCCTGACAGATACGATACCGGATACGACATGCCCGAGAAGACCTGTCCGGAATGCGGGACCCGCATGAAGAAGGAGGGCCTGAACATACCGTTCGCCACCTTCCTGGGATTCAAGGGCGACAAGGAGCCTGACATAGACCTCAACTTCGCCGGCGAATACCAGGCGACAGCTCACAGATTCGTGGGCGAGATCTTCGGAGAAAAGAACGTGTACAAGGCGGGCACCGTGGCGACCATCGCCGACAAGACCGCTTACGGCTATGTCAAGCACTACATAGAGGACAACCATATAAGCGCGAACAAGTACGATGTGGATTATCTTGTGAAGGGCTGCACGGGCGTAAAGCGCACGACGGGACAGCATCCGGGAGGCATCATCGTAGTCCCTGACGATCATGAGATCTACGAGTTCTGCCCTGTCCAGAAGCCGGCGAACAAGCGCGACACCGACGTCATCACGACTCACTTCGATTACCACAAGATCGACGAGAACCTGCTGAAGCTGGACATACTCGGCCACGATGTGCCGCAGCTCATAAGGCATCTGCAGGTGATGACCGGCGTGGATCCGATGAACATCCCGCTCGACGACAAAGAGACGCTCAGCATATTCACATCGCTCGACGCCCTGAAAATCAAAAACGAGGAATACAGGTTCACGCACGGCACCTACGCCATACCTGAATTCGGAACGAACTTCACGCGGGGCATGCTCGACGACATACATCCGACGACCGTCTCCGCTCTGATCAAGATGTCGGGCTTCTCCCACGGCACCGACGTATGGACGAACAACGCGCAGGATCTTCTGAGAAACGGCACGGCCACCATCGATGAGGTCATATCCTGCCGCGACGACATCATGAACTTCCTCATCAGCAAGGGCCTGCCCAACGGCGACGCCTTCAAGATCATGGAGATAGTCCGTAAGAACAGGCAGCTGTCGCAGGAGCAGCTCGACATGATGAAGGAGCACGGAGTTCCCGACTGGTATATCTGGTCGTGCGAGACTCTGAAGTACATGTTCCCGAGAGCCCACGCCGCGGCGTACGTCATGATGTCGATACGGATGGCGTGGTTCAAGGTGAACTATCCCGAAGCGTTCTACGCCGCGTGGTTCACTTCGAAGGTCGACAACTTCGACGCCGAGATGACAGGCAAAAGCTGGCGGGATGTCGAGCGCAGGATGGACGAGATAGAAAAGCTCGGAAATACCGCGACCGCAAAGCAGAAGGAGCAGCTCACGGTATACGAGGTGATGTATGAGGCTCTCTCGAGAGGCTACGAATTCGCAGAGCCGGTGCTGGGGACCGCAGAAGCCTGCAGGTTCTCTGTCGTGGACGGAAAGATCATGCTTCCGTTCAACGCAGTGAGCGGGATAGGCGACACGGCCGCCGAATCTCTGACTGAGGCGTACGGCGAAAGGCCGTTCAATACGATAGACGACGTAAGGTCGAGGACGAAGCTTTCGGGCACCAATATAGAGGACCTCAGGAGACACGGGCTCTTTGCGGGGCTTCCGGAATCCGCCCAGATAAGCATATTCGATCTGTAGATCAGCAGATCAGCGCTCGATCTCCCAGCGGCATTCGTGATAGAAGTAGAGCAGCTTGTACAGGATGCGGCGGCCTTCATTCACGGTACAGCAATCGTATTCGACGCGGGTCATCCCGCCCGCGCCGACCCATTCGATATTCGTTATGTCCGTGACTCTGACCGTCTTCTTGATGCCGGAGTCCACTACCTTGAAGCGCAGAGGCCTCGGGGAGAGGGCACCTATATCAAAGACGGCCAGCACATCGACTGTCTGCCTCAACTTAAAAAACCTCCCGATAAACGATCTGAGGCATCCCTGTCAATATGATACAGAACAACTGTTCGGAAATCAAGGGATGAAGCGGATGAACCGGGAAAGAAACACGAAGATACAAGGAAGGCGCATGGAAAAGAAATACAGGATATTCGTGATCAATCCGGGCTCTACATCGACAAAGCTCGCATACTTTGAGAACGATGAGAAGAAATATGAGACCAATATCTTTCACGATGCGCCCGAGCTGGCGAAGCTGGGGAGCGTGAAAGGACAGTTCGGATTCAGGAAGAAGATGATAACGGACTTTCTCGATGAGAACGGCATCGATCTTTGCGGGGCCGATGCGATAGTCGGACGCGGAGGAAGCTCGGCCAGCGTCAGCAGCGGAGTGTATGAGATCAATGAGAAGCTGCTCGAGGATACCGCGAACAACGTAGCCGGCGTCGAGCATCCGGCGAACCTGGGCGTGCCTCTGGCGGCGGAGCTCGCGGCTGAATGCGGGGCCAGGGCCTTCATGGTGGACAGCCCGAAGACGGATGAGTTCTGCGATGAGGCGAGGATCACCGGCATCAAAGGACTGTACAGGGTATCCAGCCTGCACGTCCTCAATCTGAAAGGAACGGCAAGGCTGTGGTGCAAAGAGCACGGCGTGAGATACGAGGACGCCAGGCTCATAGTCTGCCACATAGACGGGGGCATGTCCGTATCCGCGCACGACCGCGGGAGGATGATCGACGGCACCAACAACGCCTGGGGAGAAGGTCCTTTCACGCCGACCCGCACGGGAGCGCTGCCGGTATACCCTGCGGCGGAATACTTCAGGGACAGAGATCCTCAGGAGCTGATGGACGCCTGCACCAGATCGGGAGGCTTCGTCAGTCACTTCGGCACGTCAGATTCGGACAGGGTGCATGAGATGGCAGAGGCAGGGGACCCCGCAGCAGCGCGCGTATGGAGCGCCATGATATACAACATCTGCAAGAGCATCGGCTCCATGGCGGCGGTACTGTCGGGAAAAGCGGATGCGGTCGTATGCGGCGGAGGCCTTCTGAGGTTCGGAGATATATGCAGAGGCATAGAGGAAAGGTGCGGCTTCATAGCTCCCGTGTATTTCTACCCGGGCGAGGTGGAGCACGAGGCGATGGCGGCAGGCGCGCTGAGAGTCCTGCGCGGAGAAGAAGAGCCGAAGACCTACACAGGCGAGCCGGTATGGGGCGGCTTCGATGACTGAATAATTAATACTTGACTTATAATGAACATATGCTAATATATTCATATGAATGTAAC
>CADBFL010000042.1 GCA_902793875.1 uncultured Eubacteriales bacterium
GCATTCCTGAAGTTCATCGATGATTACAACGATGAGATGCAGAAGGCAGGCGAAGAAGACAAGGTGATCAGCTACACTGACGTCACGGGAGTCCTGATCAACTCGGTAAAGAAGATCACCAATGCGGTCAGTTACGTGCTCATAGCCTTCGTGGCGATATCCCTGGTCGTATCCTCGATCATGATCGGAGTCATCACATACATCTCAGTGCTCGAGCGCACCAAGGAGATCGGGATACTGCGCGCGATCGGCGCGTCAAAGAGAGACATCTCGCGCATATTCAACGCCGAGACCATCATCATCGGACTCTGCGCCGGCCTGATAGGCATAGGAGTGAGCCTGCTGCTTCTGATACCGATCAACCGCATACTCATCGGGCTCACGAACATATCCGCACTGAAGGCTATACTGCCTGCGGCAGGCGGAGTGGCCCTTGTGCTGATCAGCATCTTCCTGACCTTCATCGCAGGGCTCATACCTTCAGGCATGGCGGCCAGAAAGGATCCGGTTATTGTCTTAGGTATTATATGGAAAATTGTTATATGGAGGTTTCAGAGTTCATCGTACTCTGTACGCCATTATATTAACCTCCCAATATGTTGAATTCGTGATGTTTATGAGAACGGTATTTGTAGATAATCTGTAGCCGGTCTGTCACATTCAAGGCAGGAAAACGCCCCTGATCCATATCTCAAGCCCTATCCCGATCAGTATGATGCCGCCTAGTATCGAGGCTTTTCCGGCCAGAAGAGTCCCGAGGCTGCGGCCTATCCTGAGCCCCGCCAGGCATATGATCAGCGTCACCATACCGATAATGAGCGATGAAGAAAGAGCCTGCAGCAGCGAGTATCCGGCGATCGTGAATCCGACCGACAGAGCGTCTATCGATGTCGCGATCCCCTGCATCATCAGTTCGCCCGGACTCAGTTTTTTCTCTCCGTCAGTCCCCTCTCCGGCATCTTCCCTTTTCGCTTCTCCGGATCCGCGGTTCTCCCTGATCCCTTCTGCGAGCATCTTCCCGCCTATGTACAGAAGCAGGATGAGCGCGATCCAGGGCACGAGGTTACCGAACCATTCCAGCTTTTCCTCCGCATAAACGACGAAAAGCCAGCCGATCACGGGCATCGCGAACTGAAAAAAGGCGAACGTCCCCGCGATCTGCAGCATCCTCCCTTTTTTCATGTCTTTGTCCGCAAGGCCGTTGGCAAGCGATACGCTGAACGCGTCCATCGCAAGTCCGAATCCCAGCAGCACTGCCATTATGATGAGTCCCGCAGTCAATTGTTCTTTCTCCCCCCGGCGAATGTAATAAGCTGAACTGATTGTAACATAATGTCACCCTGCTTCTCTTTGTTAATTAATTAACCGCCATTAGTTAAATTAATGTCAGGCATTAGAAACATCCATTTTACTGATCGCACGGCCGGGATTATATTTACACCGAACCAAAGAGCAGAGAGATTTCACCAACGCTCTGCATAAAGTCAGTAAATACAGAAGGAGGAAACATCATGGCAGTAGGAATCGGAGTAATCGCAGTTTCGGCAATCATTTCTTACGAAATCGAGAAGAGACTTCCATCCGTAAAGAAGAACTAATTCCGGACGGATCATTAAAAGCAAAAAAAGAGATGGCTGATCAGCTGATCAAAGCCATCTTTTTCTTTGCATCCGTATCCGCGCATCGTCTCAGCGGATGTTCTCCCGTATATAGCTTATGACCGCACGGCTCAGCGGACCTGCTTCTCTCATCGACCTGATGCCGATGCCGAGCGTCCTGTATGCCTCTGGCTCGAGCATCCTCGCCTCATAATTCCCGGGGAATTCCTCAAGCGTGAGTTCAGGCAGTATCGCCAGTCCAAGCCCCCTCTGCACCATCGAGAGCACGGCCAGATCATCCTTTGAGTAGTACCTGACCTCCGGCATGAAACCCGCCTTCTCGAAGACCAGGTGAGGATCGATGTCATAAGTCCTGTATGTCATTATGAAAGGATATTCCTTCAGGACATCGACAGGCACATAATCATATGAGCCTATCCCGTATCTGTCCGTGAATACCACCATCAGAGGATCCTCAGTCACAGGGATGAACTCTATCGCGGGATTTTGCGGATCGCTCATGAGCGCGATGTCCAGGGTCCCGTCATTCAGTCCCTGCAGCATCTCTTCGTGTCCGCATTCCTCGATCCGGAACTCCACCTCCGGATGGTTTTCGCTGAAGTACTCGAGCACCTGAGGGATCCAGTTGACCGATGTGCTGACGAACGAACCTATGCGTATGGTTCCCTTGTGTATGCCGAGTATCCCGGCCTTTTCCTGTTCGAGCTTTTCTTCGAGATTGATGATCTGCCTCATGGTCGGCATGAGCATCTTCATCTCCTGCGTCGCCTCCACGCCCTTGTTGTTCTTTATCAGCAGCGGGAAGCCGGTCTCTTCTTCCATCGCGTGCATCATCTGCGTGACAGCCGACTGCGTGTATCCGCATATCTGCCCCGCTTTTGTCAGACTTCCGTTATCTATGGCCGCCAGCAGCACTTTGATTCTCTGTGTATTCATCTGCGCTCCTTCATCAGAACAGTCCGTTTGTTTTCAGGATGAACAGGAAAACCGGTATTGTGAAGCACGAACATATCGTCGTGATCACGACCAGCTCGCCGGCCAGTTCGCCGTTGCCTCCCATGGAGCTTGCCATCGCATACGATGCCAGAGCCACCGGCGCCGCGACCATCAGAGTGACCGCGATGAGCTGTACCCCCGTGATCCCCAGAAGCACTGCTCCCGCAATGCCGAAGGCCGGGAACACCACGAGCTTGCCGAGGGTGCATATGAGTATGCGGGTGCGGTCGCTTTTGAATCCGTCGATATTCAGCGCCGCGCCGAGGAGTATCATGGCAATGGGCGAAGTCGCATCTGAAAGCGAGCTCACCGTCATCTCGACGGCTGAAGGCAGCTTTATCCCGAGCGCCATCACTATGAACGCCGCTATGCCTCCGTCGATGATCGGGTTCGTCAGTATCTTCCTGATCATCTGCCTGACGTTGACCGTTCCCCCGCGGAAGGTCTCGAAGAGTATCACCGCGGATATGTTGTAGAACGGAACGACCAGCATCATGATAATGGCCACCGCCGTGATGTTTCCCTTTCCGAAGAGATTGACCGCGATCGGGAATCCCATCAGCACGTAATTGCTGCGGTAGAGCGCCTGTATCATGGCGCCTCTTTCGTAGTTGTCCTTCTCTATCCGGACCACGAAGGCCCACGACAGCACGAACTGCAGCAGGGTGAATCCGGTCGCGTACAGGCCGAGCCTCATGTCCATGTTCGCAGCGATGTCCTTGCCGTAGAGGTTGTCGAACATGATGAACGGGTAGAGCGCAATAAAAACGACATGGGTGAACTTCCGCACCTGTTCTTCAGTAACGGATCCCGATACCCTTAGTATGATCCCGATGATCAGATATATGGCCGACGGTATGACGGCGTTTACGCAGATAATGAAATTCTGAAGCATTGACGTATCACAGTTCCTCGTTCCGGTCTGCGGTCCTCACATAAGCTGCCGTGAGAGGCCTCAGCCGCCTGGTCAGCTGAGCTGCCAGAGCTATCTTTATGACATCCGGGATGATATACGGAAGGACGCAGAGCGAAAGCGCCGCAGCAAGTCCCGCGCCGCTCCCCTTCACTCCTGAAATGACAAACCACGCGGTGCCGAAAGCATAGCACACGACAAGCCCCGCGGCCATCGACATGACCAGGACGCTCATGCCCCTGCCGAAAAAGCGCTCCATGAGCCACATCACCAGCGCAGCGAACAGAAAGCCTATGAGATATCCTCCGGTCGGTCCCATGAGATGCTCTATGCCCCCGGCAAAGCCCGAGAAGACAGGCAGACCGACCGCTCCGAGCAGCAGATATACGGCTGTTGCCGCTGTCCCGCGCCTGCCGCCGATCAGCCCCACGGCCAGAAATACGCCGAACGTCTGCATCGTAAACGGGACCGCCGCAGGAATGGACATCCATGAGCAGACCGTGATCATCGCAGCGCTCTGCGCTATCAGGACCAGGTCTTTTGCCGTCATCCTCATCACCGGCCTTTTCTTCGTTTTGCTCCCGCAGTCCTTATCGCGGATTTGGCGAGGACAACGGTCGGGTCTATGAAAGCGCTCGATCTCAGGCCCATGATGCTGAACGCGATCGGGAGCTCCGTGCTTGCCAGAAGAAGCGCCTCGGCCCCCTGACTGCTCAGATCTCCTATAATGCCCGTTATTTCCTCCCGCGGAAAATCCGCCGGATCCGTATAGCCTTTTTTGACAAATCCATAGACCAGCGACATCACCGTCTTCTGCTGGTCGTCATCAGGATAAACGGCCTGTATGCCGAAGCGCTCTAAAGCAGCGCCGTAGAGTCCGCTCCGGACAGTGCCGTCCGTTGCCAGAACAGCAGCCTTGTTCACGCCCTTCATCTTCAGCAGCTTTGCGACCTCTTCGGGCATGTCGATGATCGGGATCCCTATACTGTCCTTTATCTCAGGCACGTAGTAGTGAGCGGCGTGGCATGCGATGACGATAAAGTCGGCTCCCGCAGCCTCGAGTCTTTTCGCGCTTGCGATCATCTTCGGCACCGGGCTCTCCCCTCTTCCGAGTATCGCCTCCGTGCGGTCCGGTATCCCGGTATCCGAATCGACTATCATCGGGATATGTTCCTGGTCGGAGGCGGCGTCAGTCATGCTGATGATCCTGCTCATGAGATCCACTGTCGCGGCAGGCCCCATGCCGCCCATAATACCGATCGTTTTTAGCATCGTTTTCTCCTTTTTAAGCAGGATATGACTTGTTCTTCATGTCGATCGCATCCGGATCGACGCCGTTTCTGATGGCGGCTCTCCTTCTGAAATACTCGAGCGCCACCTGCCCGAACAGAGCGTAGGTCAGGACATCCTCATCCTGCTCCTTATACTCTCCGACCTCCTCTTCAAGCTTCCCGAGCTCAGGCTCCAGAAGATCGGCCGGCCGGCATGTGATCCTTTCGCTTTCATCTGTCTTTGCCAGAAGATCAGGCGAAACCGGCATCGGAGTCTGTCCGTATCTGCCCTTCAGCATCTCCTGCGTCTCTTTCGTAAGTATCCTGTATCTTTCGCCCATGAGGACGTTCAGCACTGCCTGGGTGCCCACTATCTGCGATGAAGGAGTCACCAGAGGAGGCATCCCAAGATCGTTCCTGACCCGCGGCACCTCCTGCAGCACCTCGAGGTATCTGTCTTCCGCGTTCTGCTCCTTGAGCTGCGACACCAGATTGGAGAGCATGCCTCCCGGCACCTGATAGATAAGAGTCTTGATGTCGGTCCCGAGCACCTTCGTGTTCATGAGTCCGCTTTTGAGGGCGTCATCTCTTACAATCTGGAAGTGCGCGGCTATCTTCTCGAGAACTCCCATGTCCAGACCGGTATCGGATCCGGTGCCTCTGAAGATCTCGACCATGACCTCAGTGGCCGGCTGGCTGGTCCCTCCCGAGAACGGCGATATCGCCGTATCGATGCAGTCGGCTCCGGCAAGCACCGCCCTGTAATATGTGACAGGCGCGACCCCGCTTGTGCAGTGCGTGTGCACATGGACAGGTATCTCAAGATTCGCCTTGAGCATCGTTACCATTTCGGCCGCCGCATCCGGAAGCATCAGCCCCGCCATGTCCTTTACGCATATGGAATCCGCGCCCAGGTCCTGTATGCGGAGAGCCAGATCCTTCCAGTACTCAGGCGTGTACGGCTCGCCTATGGTATACGACATCGCGACCTGGGCGTGTCCGCCGTATTCCTTCGTCGACTTCACGGCCGACTCCACGTTGCGCAGATCGTTCAGCGCATCGAATATCCTTATTATGTCTATGCCGTTGTCTATGGACTTTTTGACGAAATAATCGACCACGTCATCGGGGTAGTGCCTGTATCCGAGAAGATTCTGTCCTCTCAGCAGCATCTGGAGCCTCGTCTTCGGCATGGCGTCTCTCAGCTTTCTGAGCCTTTCCCACGGATCCTCGTCGAGGAACCTGATGCACGCGTCGAACGTGGCGCCGCCCCAGCACTCTATCGCATCATAACCCGCCTCATCCATGAGGGCGAGCGCGGGCTCCATGTCGCTGAACGGCATCCTCGTAGCGATGAGAGACTGCTGTCCGTCCCTTATAGCCGTCTCCATTATCTTAAGTTTCTTTCCCATTTCCGGTCCTCCGTCACACTCCGAAGATCGCCATGAATACTCCGGCGGCTACTGCCGTTCCGATGACTCCGGCCACGTTAGGTCCCATCGCATGCATGAGCAGGAAGTTCGAAGGGTCGGCTTCTGCGCCCACCTTCTGGGATACCCTGGCCGCCATCGGCACCGCCGAGACTCCCGCCGAGCCTATGAGCGGATTGATCTTTCCGTGCGTCAGCCTGCACATGAGCTTGCCGAAGAGCACTCCGGCCGCCGTCCCGAAGCTGAAAGCTATCAGTCCGAGAATAACTATCTTGATGGTCGTCCACTTCAGGAACGCCTCGGCGCTTGTCGTCGCCCCGACCGACGTGCCCAGAAGTATGACCACTATGTACATGAGAGAGTTTGATGCCGTATCCTGCAGCTGGCGCACCACCCCGCTCTCGCGGAACAGATTTCCCAGCATCAGCATCCCGATCAGAGGCGCTGTCGAAGGCAGCAGCACGCATACGACTATAGTTACTATGACAGGAAAGAGTATGCGCTCCTTCTTCGTCACTTCCCTCAGCTGCTCCATCTTTATCTTCCGTTCTTCTTCAGTTGTAAGCGCCCTCATTATAGGCGGTTGTATTATCGGGACGAGAGACATGTACGAGTACGCCGCAACGGCGATGGGGCCCATGAGATCCTTCTGACCCAGCTTCATCGCCAGGTAGATGGACGTCGGTCCGTCGGCTCCTCCTATTATGCTGACCGCCGCCGCCTGGGCCTCATTGAAGCCCATCAGCATGGCAAGCAGGAAGGCTCCGAACACCCCGAACTGCGCCGCGGCCCCCAGAAGGAAGCTCTTCGGATTTGCGATCAGAGGTCCGAAATCCGTGAGCGCACCGACCCCCAGGAATATGAGGGACGGAAGTATGGTCCACTCGTCGAGCTTGAAGAAAAAGTATAAAAGTCCGCCTTCCTCCATTATCGGAGGGTAGAGATTGACCAGCAGCATGCCGAAGGATATCGGAAGGAGCAGCAGAGGCTCATACTGTCTGGCAATGGCAAGATACAGCAATCCAAGAGCAACGGCAACCATTATCACGTTGCCGGCCGTCAGGCTGAAGAAGCCGGTCTGATGAGCCAGATTCAGCAATGTATCTCCCATCGTCCTGCCTCCCGGTATTATTCCACGTAAGCCACGGTCTGTCCGGACGCGGTGGTCTCACCCTCAGATACGAGTATCGCAGCGACCGTGCCTTCCTTAGGCGCTACCACAGGTATCTCCATCTTCATGGCCTCGAGCACGATCATCGTATCTCCGCTCATGACATGCTCTCCTTCGCGGACGATGATCTTGTAGACCGAGCCCGCCGTGCCGCATATCACCGGTTCGCCGCCCGCCTTTTTTCCGGATCTTTTAGTCTCAGGAGAGGTCTCTGCCGGAGCCGCCGAAGGAGCGGACGATCCGCCTTTCTTTTCTATCTCGACTTCGAACTCTTCCCCGTTTACCTTTACGATGTATGTCTCCATGTCGCCCTCCGTACATTCCTTACGACGTAACCCTCTTCAGTTCCTTCTTCCTTCAGATGCTGATGTATCGCCGCGGTAACGGCCGCGATGACCTCGGGCCTGATGCCCTCAGCCGCTTCAGCCGCAGCCGGAGGTTTCTCAGCAGCCGCTTCTTTCTCTTTTTTCGGTCCGCAGGCCAGGCCCAGCAGCCATATGCAGACAGATATGAACATGAGAACGCAGAACACCGTCCCCATGCCTGTAAGCGTATATAAAAGCGCCGTTCTGAAGATCTCTCCTAAACCCATAAGATCACCTGCTGCTGTTCATGAACACCTCGAGGGCTCCTATGAGATACTTTCTCGAGTCCTCAGGCGCTATCACCTTGTCCACGAAGCCGTGCCTCGCAAGAGCGACGGCGCTCGACTGAGTGTCGCGGTACTGCTTTTCCAGTTCCGATGTCCATCTGCCGAATATGACCTCCGTCGCCTGGCGCGGCTCGACTATGCTGACGTTGGCGGTGTCCCACATGAATACGTAGTCCGCCCCGAGGCCCTTCGAATTCATCATGCTGTATGCGCTTCCGACTATGGACCCCGTCACGAGATTGAGCTTCGGCACATCCGAAGATGTCAGAGCCGTCAGCATCCTGCCGGCAGCCGCCGGAAGGAATGTCTCAGTCGCCGAATCAGTCTTGTAGCCTTCAGTGTCCGTTATCGTCAGAAGAGGTATGTGGAACCTCGTGCACATGTTTATCAGAGCGGCGGCCTTGTTGCAGCCTGCCGCGGATATGCGCTTGCTGCCCTCGAACTCGTTGCACGCAGCCACTCCGACCGTCTGGCCGGCGATGCGGATGAAGCCGGTGATCATGCTGCGCCCTCTCGTTCCTCTGTACTCGAGAAGCCTTCCGTCGTCCGAGATCTCGCCGAGTATGGCCTTCGCGTCTCCGAGCATGTTCTGTATGCCGTCGCAGCTTCTGTTCAGCTCCTCTTCGCTGACCTCGATGATCTCGGGAGCGAAATCGCTGCACGAAGGGAGCATGTCCACGATCGCGCGGATATTCTCCATTATCTCTTCCCACTCCAGTTCACCGTCGTCGAGCGCCATCACGTAAGGATTGTCGCCTATGGCGTTGCCGACGACGCCCTGCGGGTTCACGAATATGCTGCCCCTGTCCTTCTCGATATACAGGAAGTCCATCATCTGGGCGGCTATCGACATGCCTCCGCCGCACTGCCCGATGACAGCGGCGATCTGGAGGATATTCCTCGACGCCTTTGTCTGTATCCTGTACAGCTTCGCAAACTGATAAAGACCGTCAAGGCCCTCTTCTATGCGGAAGCCCGCGCAGTCGAGCAGTCCGATCACCGGGGCTTTCGCCCTCATGGCGCGCTCGTAAAGGTCGACTATCTTGCGTCCGTGCTGTTCGCCGAACGTGCCTCCCATGACCTCGCTGTCCTGGGCGTAGACGAAAACAAGATTTCCGTTTATCGTGCCGTATCCGGTCACGACGCCGTCAGACTCCACGACGGAGTCAGGGTGATAGAATTCGGTGTATCTGGCCGATACCCGCTCGCCCATCTCCATGAAACTGCCCGGATCCAGCAGCTCTGCTATCCTGGTCAGGACGGCTGTTCTTTCGTCACTTGTTCTTACTTCCAAAGGATGTCCTCCTCATGCTTTATCTCACGCTCATGCCGCTCAGAGCCTCCCAGCGCTCAAGCAGAAAGGCGATCGCAAGCATGTCTGCGCTGCCTCCCGGCGACAGGCCGCGGCATATCAGCTCTCTGTCGAGTCCATGCAGTTCTGCTGCCCGTTCTTCTTCAGGCAGCCGGGATATCTTTCCTGCGGCGTTCCGGACGTACTCCAGGCCTTCGGGTCCCCCGCGGTGCAGAAGGTTCGTATCCTCGAGGGCGGCCATTGAGTCGCACAGAGCAAGAGCCGCCGCGTCTTTGCGCCCGTCCCGTCTGTAGCTCAGCAGCCTCGACAGACAGTACTTCGCGCCGGGAAATCCCGCCGCAGCCTCTCCCGTGGCTCCCTTCGCACCGAAGTCCCTGTACACTCTGCCTCCGTTTGTGGAAGGCTCCGCCATCGAGACGCAGAGCCTTTTCTCCGCATCCTCGCGCGCAAGTGCGGCTGCATTCCCTATGCAGTCTCCTCCCTGCGCCAGGCATCCGCCCATTCCGGCGAGCAGGAGCCCCATGGAGTATATCAGTCCTTTATGCGTATTCACGCCGCCGGTCGCGGCAAACATCTCAGCCTCAGCCCGGAGCCCTCTTTCGCGCAGATCAGCCATGCCGCAGCCTTCCATGCCCATGCGCGCGGCATCCTCAAAATACGGCCGCAGAGAGCCGGCGCTTTTTTCGAGCAGCTGCAGATCCATGTCCGCGTGCGAGCCGCTGTTGTTCATGTCCACAAGTCCCGGCTTCGGAGTCGTATAAATCTCGTCGAGCAGCGATCCGCACGCCGCGTCAGCCAGGGCGCCGGCGCAGAAATCCTTCAGAAGACCGTCCGTCGCCTTTCTGACCGCTTCGAGGCCGTGCCTCCTGCTCCTTGCGCATTCCGCTGCCGGAGCATCGCAGATCAGGCACTTTCTGGCTTCCCTTCTCGAAAGCTTGTCCCCTCCGGACACGATAAGATCGAAGTCGTAAAGCCTCGCCGCAGGGAAGGAATCCTCTATCGCCTCGAGCAGCGGCTTTACGCTCTCTCCCTCTTCATCGAGCAGCCAGAAGGCTTCGCTCCCCGTCGCTTCATCGATGATCCGCCTGTCCGTGACGCTCATGCCCAGCGACTCCAGCTCCCTCACGCCGTGATCGAAAAGCATCTTCGTCATCGGGGTCCGCTTGACGTCCCCCGCGATGTTGAGAGTCAGGCACGCGAGGCAGCTGTTTTCGCCCGCCCCGCCGAGCATGGCGCTCTGTATGGAGGCCCGCCTTTCGCGGGCGGCAAGCATCTGCTCAAGATCTACGCTGCATGACTTCATAGCTGCTCTCCGGCACCATGTCCTTTACTGTTTCCGCGTCGCCCTCTTCCATGAGGCTCCGGACCTTTCCGGCGCTTATGCCGCCGAGCCGCGGTATCTCGCGGAATTCTATCCCGTGAGCCGGCAGGAGCTCCTTCATGCGCTCATTGTACGCGCGGGTGACAGGCGAAAAAGGCTCCTCTCCGGCAAAGCGTATGCTGATCCCGAGCGCCGGAGCGATCCTGCTGCAGAAGAGCTCCAGATCGAGATCCGACTTCACCGACTCCGCATGCTCTTCATCCCTTATGAAGTATGCCGGGAAGGTGGCGCGGGATATCAGGTACATGTCGCTTTCGAAGACGTGGCAGTTCTCTATGTCCGCCGTGCCTTTTTTTATCATCTCAAGGCGTTCTTCGGGGCTGTACATCGAGCCCTTCTCGGACACCGCGAAAACGTAGAGGTGGTCGCAGTGCTGAGCGGCGTATTCTATCAGGTGCCTATGTCCCAGAGTGAAAGGATCGCAGTTGCATACCGCGCATCCGCAGAGACCTTCATACTTCGGGATGGACTCCAGAAAGCTTTCGAGCCCGTCCCTTCTGTTCTCGAGGAGCACAGCGTCCTCCGTGGAACATGCTCAGATTCTGCGGCTTTGTGCACAGAAACAGTCTGTTCGTCCCTCTGTCCGACGCTTCGGATATGAGCGCGGTAAGCACGGCCGCCATCTCGCCCTGCCCTTCCGAATCCGGGCTCACGGCAAGCTGTTTTACCGTATGCCCCGCCAGGGCCCCGCAGGCCGTCAGGTTTCCGTCATCATCAGTCATCAGAGCGACGACGTCCGCATCGCCCTCGTCGCGGAGACCGCACTCAGCGAGAAGCTCCGTATACATCCTCTGCTCCCTCTGAGGGAGCGGCGTATTGCAGACAGATATGCCCATCAGCTCTGAAGCTTCTTCTCGAGGCGCTGCCTGATCGCGGCGATGAAGTCCTTCGTGAGGACGGCCTTCGCGTCCATGCCATCTGCAAGGCCGACAAGGTCCTTCGTCATTATGCCGTCATTGAGCGTATCGATGCAGGCCTCTTCGAGCTTGTCTCCGAAGGCCTGAAGATCCCCGAGACCGTCCATCTCGCCGCGCTTTCTGAGAGCTCCGCTCCACGCGAATATGGTGGCCATCGGGTTGGTCGAGGTCTCTTCGCCGTTCAGGTACTTGTAGTAGTGGCGCGTGACCGTTCCGTGCGCGGCCTCGTACTCGAACTTGCCGTCCGGGCTGCAGAGCACGGATGTCATCATGGCGAGCGATCCGAAGGCCGTCGAGACCATGTCGCTCATTACGTCCCCGTCGTAGTTCTTAAGAGCCCAGATGAACCCTCCCTCGCTCCTTATGACGCGCGCGATGGCGTCGTCTATCAGCGTGTAGAAGTATGTGAGTCCTAGCTCATCGAATTTCTCTTTATAGCACTCGTCGAATATCTTCTGAAACGTCTCGCGGAAGTGCATGTCGTACTTCTTCGAGATGGTGTCCTTGGCCGAGAACCAGAGGTCCTGCTTCGTCTCTATCGCGTACTTGAAGCACGAGTGCGCGAAGGAATCTATCGACGAGTCCTTGTTGTATATGCTCTGGAGTATGCCCGGGCACTCGAAGTCGTATACCGTCTCGCGGAACTCAGCGCCGTTTTCTCCGGTGAACACGAGCTCGGCTTTGCCCTTTTCAGGAACGCGGTATTCGGTGCCCTTGTAGAGGTCGCCGTAAGCGTGACGGGCTACCGTGATAGGCTTCTTCCAGTTGCGAACCACGGGCTTTATGCCGTCTATCGTTATAGGCGCGCGGAACACGGTGCCGTCGAGTATCGCCCTGATAGTACCGTTAGGACTCTTCCACATCTCGTGGAGACTGTACTCCTCCATGCGCTGGGCGTTCGGCGTGATGGTCGCGCACTTCACGCCCACGCCGTACTTTTTGATCGCCTCGCCGGCATCCTTCGTGATCTGATCGCCCGTCTCGTCGCGGACCGGAAGTCCGAGATCGTAGTACTCTGTCTTAAGGTCGACGAACGGAAGGATGAGCTCATCCTTGATCATCTTCCACAGTATCCTCGTCATTTCATCTCCGTCCATCTCGACGATCGGAGTGGTCATTCTGATCTTTTCCATTTTTATCTCTTATCTCCTTTTGTTGCTCTTTCTCTTATATACGGCCGGCTGCTTCGTCTCCTTTATCTGCCTCACGACATCTATTATGGTCCCGTCGCGGGCCTCGATGATCCCGACTACCCTGTCCTCGAACTCGACCTTCTCAGGCTCTCCGACTATGGAGTACGCTATGTCGCGCAGCTCCTCGATGGTCTTAAGAGGCACGCAGTCCGCTTCTTTCAGGGCCTGCAGTATGTCCTGCCTTGCCGGGTTGACGGCAACGCCGTAGTCCGTGACCACCACGTCGATGCTCTCTCCCGGCGTAGTGACCGTCGTGACCTCGGTGCATATCGCGGGTATCCTTCCCTGCATGAGCGGGCAGATGACTATGGCGCACTTCGCTCCCTGCGCAGTGTCCGGGTGACCTCCCTGGGCTCCCGTGATCATTCCGTCCGAGCCGACCACCACGTTGCAGTTGAAGTGCACATCCACCTCGAGAGAGGCCAGCACCACGTAGTCGAGC
>CADBFL010000043.1 GCA_902793875.1 uncultured Eubacteriales bacterium
TCGAGACAGGCAGGACCCATCAGATAAGGGTCCACATGGCGTACATCCATCACCCTCTTGCGGGCGATGAGCTCTACGGTCCGAGGAGACAGTCCCCGAGGATCGAAGGCGTCGAAGTGAGCGGCCAGCTGCTGCACGCAGGCACCCTCGGATTCATCCATCCTGCGACGGGGAATTACATGGAGTTCCACTCCCCCCTTCCGGAAGTATTCGAAGCTGTGCTCGCGAATCTGCGCAAATAAAAAGGACCTCTTCAGATCGTGAAGAAGGTCCCTTTTTTATTTGCGTTTTATCGCTGACGCGAAAGACGGTCATTCGCTTGCGTCATCTGTCGGAGTGATCTCGAACTCGACATCTTTCGGCTCAGCAGGCGCCGCGGCCGGAGCTGCAGGCTCTGCCTGAGCTTTCGGTTCTGCCGGAGCTGCGGTAACGACAGGCTCAGCAGGCTCCGCGGTCTTCGTGACATCGAAGTCCACAGTCTTTGCCGAGCGGGCATCACCCGTGCGGGTGTCGCCGCTTCCCTGCACGCCGAAGTAGCTGTACTGGCCGAAGCCCGTGATGCAGTAGAATACCGGTTCGATGAGCATATACCCCCACGCCCAGCTTTCAGGCTGTCCGAATGATCTTGCCACAGCCTTTCCGATCTGGTATTTGAAATAGAGATACGCCACCCAGCCGACTACAGGGATGATGACCACGAACAGCCTCACCCAGTACCACGGATCTCCCATGGTCTTACTGCAAAGCGTGTACTGGTTATAGAAAGGGATTATCGCCTTCCATCCGTCTTCATTCATCTTGGTGAACATCATCCACAGTCCGACGACCGCCGCTATCTGCAATATAAACGATATGGTCGAAGTTCCGCCGTTGTTTTCCTGTGCGTAAGCTAAAAAATTGTCCATTGATTTACCCTCCTTTTCGTTTAGATTATCATTGCCATTCATCGCCTGATTCGGCTTCGATGATGCGTCTGACTTCTTCCCTGTCAGCCGCTCTTCTTTCTTCGAGTTTTTCTTTCTCACCGGCCTCTATGCCTTCGATCGCTTCTCCGAGAGCGACCGCGGCTCCGATGAGAGCGGCTCCGAGCGTGAACCCGACTGCGACTATGCTGAGAAGCGCTTCTCCCAGCCTCGGGGCGGAACCTGCCTTCGCTTTTCTCATGCCTGTTTTATTGCTTGCCATCGTCACGCACCTCCTGACCCCTGGTATTATAGCACAGATCATATACGTCTGTCCTGCGCGCCTTCAGAAGCGGCAGTTTATTCCTCACTTCATCGACGTATGCAAGGTCGATCTCAGTGATGCGCGAGCCTTCCTTCTCGTCCATCTCCATCAGCACCCTGCCCCACGGGTCTGTGATCATGGAATGCCCGTAGCCCGTGTATCCGGCTTCGTGATCCCTGGCGGCAGCCGTGCCGACCATGTAGAGCTGGTTCTCGACAGCGCGCTGCCGGAAGACTGTCTCCCAGTGCGCCGGGCCCGTCGTCATGTTGAAAGACGCGGGGTTGAAGATGACCTTCGCTCCGTTGAGAGCCGGTATCCTCGAGCTCTCGGGAAACCTTATGTCGAAGCATATGTTCACGGCCATGCGGCACCATTCGGTATCGAAGGTATCGAAGCGGTCCCCTCCCGTCAGGGTATCCGACTCTCTGAAGACCTGCTCTCCGTGAGCATATATGTCGAAGAGGTGGACCTTGCGGTGCTTTCCGATCTGCCTGCCTTCACGGTCGAACACATAGCAGGTATTGTATATCTTTCCGTCATCTCCGAGCTCGGGGATGCTGCCTCCCACCATGTACTTCGCGTTCTTTCTGGCGACGGTCGACAGCGCCAGCCAGGAATCGCCCTTTTCGAGCTCGGCATATTCCGGGAACTTCCCTGTCTCATATGGGCAGTTCCACATCTCGGGCAGGCTGATGATGTCAGCGTCTTCAGCCGCGCCGTCCGCGATCAGCTCCGCGAGCTTTTCGATATTATCGTACTTGTCTTCGCGCACCTTCAGCTGAAGGCTCGCTATCTTTATCTTTGCCATCGCATCTTTCTCCGGGCGCTCAGAACGATATGAGCGCCGTTCCCGCCAGCATCAGACCCATTCCGGCTATCTTACTGAGAGTCACCGGCTTAACTTCTATTCCGAGAAAGCCCGCAGCGTCTATGATGAGTCCGGATGCCATCATGCCGAAGAGGTTCATCATCGTAACGACGCCTGTGCCCAGGACCGGGCCGGTTATCGCGTTGCCGCCCACTACCACGAGCGCCATCAGGCCTCCGCTGAGCATGAAGGGAGTCAGCTTTACCGGTTCTTCCGGCGGGATGTGTCCGTCATATACCGCCGTCCTTCCCTTCACAAGCGTGAGCAGGCAGATGATGAGCGTCGTGGTGATGAGAGCTCCGCACATCGAAACAAAAGTGGCCCTGACAGGGCTTCCGGCAGCAACAGCCAGCGTGCCGTTTACAGCGACCTGCATCGCTGCGACGAAGCCCGCGGCTATATCGAGCAGTATGAACAGCAGCACTTTTCCGGAGCTGCCCTTCAGGCCGGTTTTTTCTCTGCCTCCGGTCGCTGCGGATATGAGGATTATCCCGGCGATCTCAAGCGCCGCTCCAACCGCTCTTGCGATCGTCATCTCTGTGAGCGGGGCATTGAACATCCCGTAATGGTCTATGATGAGACCTCCCATTATCTGGCCGAAACAGAGCAGCATCATATTGCTGGCGCTGCCGAGGACGGGCAGACAGAGTATGCCTGTCATCACTATCACCACGCCGCATACGCCTCCTGTCCATATCCAGGCCGGGTACTTCATTATATCAGATACCGGAAGAGCAAGGCTGCGCTCCGCTGTCAGAAGCACCAGCGCGATAACGGAAAGCGCCACTACAAAATTGATCGCCGCTGTTAT
Source organism: uncultured Eubacteriales bacterium (assembly GCA_902793875.1). Taxonomy (GTDB): domain Bacteria; phylum Bacillota; class Clostridia; order Peptostreptococcales; family Anaerovoracaceae; genus Crickella. Next base: position 2,907 of record CADBFL010000043.1, read on the forward strand.
ATACGGCGATCTGTATCTGCGGCGTATCTCGCCGTTGAAGCTTGCCTGTGCAGTCGCGGCAACGCCTGACAGTATTCCGATCAGGTAAGATGCGATTATCATTTATTACTTTCTGATCCAGCTCTCGTCGGACGGATCGTCCCTGAAGGCCCTGAGCCTTTCGATATCATCAGCGCTGATATAGTCCAGTTCGGCAGCTGTCTCTATGACTGCATCGAAATCCGTGAGCGACACCCACTTTATGCCGGCCCCGGCGAAGCGGTCTATCCCCTTCTTCATTCCGTATGTCATGATAGAAATGACGCCGAGCACATCCGCGCCTGCATCTCTCAGTACATTTACAGTCTCTATGCAGCTGCCTCCGGTCGAGATGAGGTCCTCCACCACGACGACCTTCTGCCCGGCCTCCAGCCTGCCTTCTATCTGATTGCCTCTGCCGTGATCCTTTGCTCCGGACCTTACATATCCCATCGGAAGGCCCATGAGATGTGCCGTGATCGCAGCGTGGGCTATGCCGGCAGTCGCGGTTCCCATCAGCACCTCTGCGTCCGGGTACTCCGCCTTTATCGTCGCGGCGAGCGACTCCTCGACATCGTTTCTGACATCAGGCGCGGTAAGAGTCAGCCTGTTGTCGCAGTATATCGGGCTCTTTATCCCGCTCGCCCATGTGAAAGGCTCCTCCGGTCTCAGGAACACGGCTTTGATCCTGAGAAGGTCACCTGCGATCAGTTTTCTAATCTTTTCCCTGTCCATGCGTGATTCTCCTTAACGTTCCGGGAACAGCCATTCTTACCTGTCCAGGAATTCCTCCCTGCACTTTGTGTATGCGTCTATCGGTTTTTCGGCTGCGGTAACGGGTCTTCCCACAACTATGTAATCAGAGCCCGCCTCCCTTGCCTGTGCCGGTGTCATCACTCTCTTCTGATCATCAGCTGAGTTTGTGTCGAACCTTATGCCCGGCGTCACGGTCAGGAAGCCTTCTCCGCAGACTTTATGGATATCCGCCGCCTCGAAAGCGGAGCAAACGACTCCGTCGAGCCCTGCTGCCTTCGCGTTGAGAGCGTACTGCCTGACCACCTCGTCCATAGGCCTGTCTATAAGGAGCTGGCCGTGAAGTGTCTCTTCGTCCGTCGAGGTCAGCTGCGTGACCGCGATCAGCTTCGGCTTGTCGGCATATCTCGCGGCTCCGAGCATCAGACCCTCTTTAGCCGCCTTCATCATCTCGATGCCTCCCGCCGCGTGCACGTTTACCATGTCGACGCCGTACTCCCCGAGCACGGTCATCGCCTTCTTTACGGTATTCGGTATGTCGTGAAGCTTGAGGTCGAGAAAGACCTTGTGGCCCCTCTCCTTGAGTTTCCTCACGATGACCGGACCTTCGGCGTAGAACAGCTCCATGCCGATCTTGACATAAGGCCTGCCCGCTCCGACTATGATGTCGTCGCACTGCACCACCTCGTCTCTTATCCGTGTGAGCCTGTCAAGGAACTTGACGGTCTCGTCCGTATTTTTGAAATCACATGCGATTATTACGTCTTTAGCCATGATACACCTCGCTTAACCGTCCCTTTTGACTCATTTTACAATATTTGCAGTCAAATCTCACTCAGTTTGTCTATTCCGTATTTTTCCATCGCGGCAGGCAGATCATCGATGATCCTTTTCGAAGCGTACGGATCTCTCAGGTTGGCCGCTCCTACCTCTGCAGCCGCGGCTCCTGCCATCATCATCTCGAGAACGTCTTCAGCCGAGCTTACTCCTCCCATGCCTATCACGGGTATGCTGACAGCGTTCGCCGTCTGATACACCATGCGCAGAGCCACCGGCAGCACCGCGGGTCCCGAAAGGCCTCCGGTGACATTGGCCAGCAGAGGCTTTTTTGTTTTCAGATCGAAGCGCATCCCCATAAGAGTGTTTATGAGGCTCACGGCGTCTGCGCCCTCATCCTCGCAGGCCTTCGCTATGGCCGCGATGTCCGTCACGTTGGGCGACAGTTTTATGATAAGCGGCTTTTCCGTGACCTTTCTGACCGTCTTTACCACCCCGGCCGCCATGCATGGATCGGTGCCGAAGCTCATTCCTCCCCCGTGAACGTTCGGGCAGCTTATGTTTATCTCGAACCAGCCTATCATATCCGATATCTCAGACTCAGAAAGGCGCTTTGTCACCTCGCGGTACTCGTCCGCAGAAAAACCGCTGACGTTGGCCATCACGGGCTTGCGGAACACCTTCCTGAGTTTCGGGAGCTCTTCCCTTATCACGGCGTCGACTCCGGGATTCTGGAGTCCCACTGAATTCAGCATGCCCGAAGGACATTCCGCTATCCTCGGGGTATCGTTGCCGAATCTCGGCTCGAGGGTCGTGCCCTTGAACGAGAATGACCCGAGGCAGTTTATGTCATAAAGTTCGGCGAATTCATATCCGTAGCCGAATGTGCCCGATGCCGGTATGACCGGGTTATCGAGCGTGATCCCGCAAAGCTCTACTCTGGTATCTGCCATGCTATCTCCTCCGTCCTCAGCACCGGACCGTCCTTGCATATCCTTTTGCTGCCGTTCTTAGTCTGTATGCTGCATCCCATGCAGGCTCCGAAGCCGCAGCCCATGCGTTCCTCAAAGCTCATCTGTCCCCTTATGCCCGCGCCTTTGTATACTTCTTCGAATACCGCTCTGAGCATCGGTTCGGGACCGCAGCTGTAAAAATGGGTGAAATCCGGGTCCAGCTGTCTGAAAGCATCCGTCACAAAGCCCTTTACGCCCGCGCTCCCGTCGGCAGTCGCGATCACTGCATCACATCCGAGCATCCTGAACTCATCGTCGTAGAATATGTCATCGGTGCTGTTGTATCCGAGTATGACCGTCACATCCAGGTCCTTTTCTCTCAGTTTCTTTGCCGCAAGATACAGAGGCGGTACGCCGACCCCTCCTCCGATCAGAAGAGGTCTCGTCCCTGCGTCACTGAGGTCATACCCGTTGCCCAGACCCGTGAGCACATCGAGCTCAGCGCCTTTTTCAAGACGCGTCATCTCTTCCGTGCCCTCTCCGAGCACCTTGTAGATGATAGTCAGCACGCCCTCTCTCGCATACTGGTCTGTGTAGTCGAGATCGCACAGGCTGATCGGACGGCGCAGGAAGCGGCCGTCCAGCTGTATGTCAAGAAACTGCCCCGGCGCGTCGAAGGCGGACACATCGCCCTCGAGCCTCATCCTGTGCGTATCGTGCGTCAGAGACATATTCTCTATTACTGTCATCATGCATTGTTTCATGTCTTTTTACCTCAGAGATCCCCTGCAAAACTGTATACCGCTTTTCCGTCGACAACGGTCAGATAGTTCCTGCCCATCACATGCCATCCGTCGAAAGGCGTCGCCTTTCCCTTCGAGAGCAGCTCTGATCCGCTTATGTTCCATTCCTCGGTGAGATCCCATACCGAATAGTCGTTGCCCAGCGGTATGCCGAACCTCCTTCTCGGATTATACACGAGAAGCTGCTCGAGCTTTTCCATCGTGATGACGCCCGGCACAACGAGATAGGTATATATAAGCGGGAACGCCGTCTCGATGCCCACTATGCCGAACGCCGACTTCTCAAGGCCGCGGGATTTTTCTTCGGTCGAGTGCGGAGCATGGTCTGTCGCTATGCAGTCAATCGTCCCGTCCGTCAGACCTTCGATCAGGGCTTCGCGGTCAGACGCGTCCCGCAGAGGCGGGTTCATCTTCCACCTTCCGTCCTCCCTGAGCATGCTGTCATCAAGCAGCAGATAGTGAGGAGCCGTCTCGCATGTCACGTCCACGCCGCTCTTTTTGGCGTCCCTTATGATGCTGACGCTCTCCTTTGTCGAGATATGGCATACGTGATACGCGCATCCGGTCTCGCCTGCGAGCTTCAGGTCGCGCTCGATCTGGCGCCACTCGGATTCGGAACAGATCCCCCTGTGGCCATGCTCCGCCGCATATCCGCCATCATGTATGTAACCGCCCCTGAGCAGGCTGTTGTCCTCGCAGTGAGCCGTGATTATCTTTCCGAGAGCCTTCGCTTTCAGCATCGCCTCTCTCATCATCGCCTCCGACTGCACTCCGTGCCCGTCGTCCGAGAAAGCGATGCAGCTGTCCGCCATGCCTTCCATATCCGTGAGCATGGCGCCCGCCTGTCCGATAGTTATCGCCGCATACGGATAAACGCGGATGCAGGCATCGCGGTCGATTATCTCCTGCTGCAGCCTGAGGTGACCGGGCGAATCGGATACGGGGTCGAGATTGGGCATCGTGCACACCGCGGTATATCCTCCGTGAGCGGCAGCCAGAGAGCCCGTTGCTATCGTCTCCTTGTAACCGAAGCCCGGCTCTCTGAAATGCACGTGCACATCACAGAACCCGGGCATGATGGTGTGCTGCGAAGAAAGACCGATGCCCGCCTCCTGCAGCAGCCTGATATCTATCTCAGGTCTGAAACTGATTTTCTGGTCCATGCTATATCCTGTCCTTGATGAGAAGGAGCCTTCCCTCCTTTACTGTTATCTCAGCCTCCGCTCCCGGCAGAGCCTCGTTGCTCGTCGCGTACTGATAGTCCGGTCCGATCTTCGCATCTTCGATGCAGAACTTGGCGCCGCTTATGCTCACGCCCCTTGCCGGACCTTCGAGAGCCACGAGCGAAAAGAACGGGTAAGTGTCCGGCACGCGGGCCGTCATCCCTTCGCAGATCAGCTCCATCTCCGAATAGTCGTCGACGATAAGCCCTCTGCAGCCCCTGTCCGCAAGGATAGAAAGTATGTACGCATTGACGAGCGAATGATCGAACCTTTCGCCTATCGCCCCGAGAAGCAGGAATTCCCTGTATCCTCTGTCAGCGCCGGTCTTTGCGGCGTATACGGTGTCCGTATCGTCCTTGGCTGCGGGCAGGGTTATGGTCTCGACATCCATGCGCGGATCCTCGTGAGAGTCGAAGTCCCCGACTATAAGGGACGGACGCGCGCCGAGAGCCTCCATGTGCTTCAGTCCGCTGTCGCAGTAGATGACATAGTCATCTTCTCTCATGAGTCCGCGGATGAAGTCATAGTCCGCGATCCCGGCCCCTCCTATAATGACGCATCTTCTGCCGTTCTGCATCTTCCTTCACCTTCTACGCCTCGTGAACGAGCTTGCCGTTCATGTCCTCGATGTCGACCGCGACCAGAAGGGTCCTCGCCGCATCCTTTTCTATCTCCGTTTCGATATATTCCTGAGTGCACGGGAACTTATCGCAGAGCGCCCTGCTCCATTTTATCACCTCATCCTGATCGTCGATAAGCACTGCTTTGCCGAATATGATGACGCTCTTTACATATTTGGCCCAGTCGCCTTCGGTCTGGTATTCCTGTCCGAAAACGCAGTACGAGACCTTCGGGTCCCTCTTCACGGCGTCGATCCTGTGCCCGAAGTTCGCCCCGTGAAAGTAGAGCCTGTTCGTCTCCTCGTCGTAATAGTGGTTGATCGGCACTCCGTACGGATAGCCGTCATCTCCCCGGACCGACAGGACTCCTCTCGTCTCCCTTTTCAGAAGATCCTTTGCCTCTTCGGGACTGAGGGCCTGCGGGCTTCTTCTCATTTTTCTGAACATCCGCTGCTCCTTTCATGTACTCCGGATACTGAACTATATGTAATAAACGGGGTCGCGGGATCCCAGAAGATCGCTGAGCTTCCTGCTGTAAAAGAAATCCCTCGACATCTGATAATACTCCTTCCACATGGGCAGAGTCAGGCAGTCCTCGGCCCGCGGGCATGTCCCGGCATCCGCATCAAGACAGGCCACGGGAGCCAGAGTCCCCTCCATGAGCTCGAGTATCTCTCCCGCGGTGTAGTCCTCGGATCTTCTGCTGAGACTGTATCCGCCGCCCTTGCCGCTGACGCCGTTCACAAGCCCTCCTTTTACGAGCTCCTTTACTATTATCTCAAGATATTTTTTAGATATGTCCTGGCGCTCCGCGATGCTTTTGAGAGGTATATTGCCCTCTCCCTCGTGCTGCGCCAGATCTATCATGACGCGAAGAGCGTAGCGTCCCTTTGTCGAAATCATCGTCTTCCTCCGATTAGATTCAGAAGTATTGCTCTTTCGCCTATTTTACTATAGGGTAAATAAGATTTTCAAGAATGTAATTTAACCTATTGACACGGTGGGTAAATAGTATTATTATGATGCCATCACAAAAGAAACACGCAGAAAGAGCAGCGGACGGAGGTAAATCATAATGGGAAACATCTATAAAGGCACACTGGGACTGATCGGCAACACTCCCCTCGTAGAAGTTACAAACATCGAAAAGGATCTCGGGCTCGAGGCAAAGCTCCTCGTCAAGCTCGAATATTTCAACCCTGCCGGCAGCGTCAAGGACAGGATCGCAAAGGCCATGATAGAAGACGCGGAGGCAAAAGGCGTCCTGAAGGAAGGCTCTGTCATCATCGAGCCTACATCGGGCAATACAGGCATCGGTCTTGCCGCCATCGCAGCCGCCAAGGGCTACAGAGCCATACTGACGATGCCCGAGACCATGAGCGTCGAAAGAAGGAACATCCTCAAGGCGTACGGAGCCGAGATAGTGCTGACCGAAGGCTCAAAGGGAATGAAGGGCGCGATCGCAAAGGCAGAGGAGCTGGCAAAGGAGATCCCCGGCGGATTCATCCCGGGGCAGTTCGTCAATCCTGCCAACCCGGCCATTCACAAAGCGACGACCGGTCCGGAGATCTGGGACGATACGGACGGCGAGGTCGACATCTTCATCGCCGGAGTCGGAACGGGCGGCACTCTGACCGGAGTCGGGTCGTTCCTCAAAGAGAAGAAGCCGGGAGTAAAGATAGTCGCGCTTGAGCCTTCCGACTCCCCTGTCCTCTCCGAGGGCAAGGCCGGAGCTCACCGGATCCAAGGCATAGGCGCGGGTTTCATCCCGGAAGTGCTGGACACGGCGGTATACGACGAGGTCTTCAAAGCCGAAGGCGACGACGCTTTCAAAGCGGCGAAGTATCTCGCTAAAAAAGAAGGGATCTCTGTCGGGATCTCATCCGGCGCGGCTCTCCACGCGGCAATCGAGTATGCGAAGAAGCCTGAGAACAAGGGCAAGACCATAGTGGCTCTGCTGCCTGACAGCGGCGACAGATACTACTCCACTCCTCTCTTTACGGAATAGACCTGCGGTCTGTATTATCCGCGGCGCGCTGCCTCATACGGCGGCGCGTATTTTCTTTCTTGTATTTTTCTGCGATATATGGACAATTATAGGTGAAAAAGATATATGTGACGCAGATGAAACAGCGAAGAAGAAATTCGGAGGCAGCAGAGTGGACAGCAGGGAAAGAGAAGCAAGGGATCACAGGTTCGAGGAATTCGTTCTCGAACAGGTCAGAAAATACGGAGACATGGAGGCAAAGGTCTCGAAAGTATACATAGGATGCGTCATCGCCTGCATCGCCATGTGCGTGTTCGGCATAGTGCTCGGAAAGTCTTTTTCCGGAGCGCTCTTCATCGGTCTGTGGTCGATCGGTTTCATGGCGGCAGCAAAATATTATGAATCGGACGCGAAACTCATCGAAGAAAAGGCAGCGCAGATACGCGCCGCCATAGATGACCCGGATTTTGACATCCCCGATGACTATCCCGAAGACATACTCGGGCTCCGTCAGCTGGTGTGCCCTACTCTCAAAAACATCCGGTCTCAGCTGATCGCATACGGCATCATCGCTCTCGCATGCTGGGCGGGCGCGATAATCATACTGGCCGTATCGACGATGGACGGCTTCAGCGGAGTCATCTTCATCGCAGGTCTTGTTATGGGAGGCATGGCTCTCCTTCTCACCTTCCTTGCTGTACGGGCGGCAAAAGACATCCCCGTCGCAAAGGCCTACGAAAACTATCTGAACGATGTGGCCGCCGGAGAATAGACATC
>CADBFL010000044.1 GCA_902793875.1 uncultured Eubacteriales bacterium
CCGAAGAGCTCGCAAAAGCCCTTTGAAAGCGCAATGGTGACCACCCGTCTGTCTATGAACTGATAAACGGCTACAGGCACGCTCATGTTTTCGATCAGCTTTTCTTCAGCTTCGCCGAACCGGTACTTTTCCATCATTCTCCTCCGGCATCCTGATCACTGAGACCGTTCCTGACGATCTCTATTTTTTTTCTGTATTTTGAGGCGTTCTCTTCGTCGCCCGACATTGCGTATATAACTGCGAGTTCTTCCATGGCGTCGGTATTGCGCGGCGACAGTCTGAGCACCCTCTTATAGCATTCCTCGGCTTCTTTCGCGTTCCCGAGTGCCGATTCCGCCGTTGCGAGGTAATACCACAGAGGCCACCAGCCTGAATAAGCGCTCTCGCGGTATGCATCCAGGACCGCCTTTCCGCCCTGAAAGTCTCCGCTCATTATCATGTTGCATCCCCTCTCGATCTCAACGGGATCTGAGAGTTCCTCGAGCCTTCCGGATATCTCGTCTCTGAGTGACGCGAGCATGTCGTCATCCATCTCATGAGTCTCGTTCTCCATCCCGGACGAATACTTCATGAAGTCCTGCCAGGTCAGCTGAGCCTTCAGATAAAGGCCCATGTTGAGATAGGCATAGCCGAGAAAGTAATATCCCATCGCGAACCCGGGATGGATCATGGTCAGGAGTTCGAATGTCTCCATGGATTCGGCCTTGAACATGCCTATCCTCTCTCCTTCGCCATCCCCTTCGCCGAAGGCCGCAGCATCGGCGTCGCTTATCTCCTTACAGGCTCTGGCGTAAAGATACAGAGCCTCGCGGGACTTCGGATCGAGCCTCAGGGCCGCGCGCAGAAGCATGCAGGCATCTTCGAGGTCTCCCGCGTCAGCGGATCTCGCCCCTTCGGCCACGAGCATCGGCACGGCGTCTCCGCCGGCAGCGTGTTTTATGAAATCAGCGTAATTCGCTGCATATACGAAAACCGGATCTGCGCCGATGACTCTCGCCATGTTGAGGACTATGTTCCTTACATCCGTCTCTCCCGCATTGCCGCTGGCATCAGCGCCGAGCGGCACGGCGACCCCGCTGAGAATGCCGGAAGCTCCCGTCCTTTCGAGCCAGTCCTCCGAGAGTTCGGCAAACATCATGTCCCTCACGCGCGGACTGAGGTATTCGCTTATCCTGTCTTTATTTTTATCTTCCAAGGTTTCAGTCCCAGCCCTTTTTATCGAACTTTCTCATGGCGTCTTCGGACACCAGCTCAGCAAGGTCCGTGTATATCACGTCCTTGAGTATGTCGAGCTTTACAGGGTCCGCAAGCTCGTCATACAGGCCGCAGCAGTACTTATACAGCGTGCGGGCAAGATTCTCCTTCCTGTTCAGTTTGCCGCTCAGCTCGCTCCTCATGATATATGATGTGAGTCCCCTGAAGAGCTCGTACGGCTTAAGCCCCGTGTCGTTCAGTATCCTCGGCAGAGAGTTTTTGAACCCTCCGTCTCCGACATAGCTTTCGACCGTTCTGGCAACTCCTCTCAGCCTCAGCATCTCTGCGGCCGTGAGGTGACCTGTTGAGATCACCTCGTAAGGAGCATGCGATGCGTACACGTATCCGTATCTGTCGGCTTCCTGCCTGAGAGCGCTGCCCTTGCTCATGAATACAGGCTCTATGTGGACAGGCATGCCCTCCGCCATACCGAACGCCTTGTTGAACGAACGTGAGAACATCGCTTCTGTTTCGAGCGGAAGTCCTGCCTTTACATGGATCTCCGTCCGCACATTGCCCGCCTGAAGCAGCTTTGTTATGTTGTACATCAGACGGTAGATGTTCTCGCCTCTTCCGATAGCGGCAAGCACCTCCGGATTCACGCTGGCTATGTCTATGTTGAATGTTATCTGGCCGTCTCTTGCCTCAGCCAGAAGTCTCATCGTCTCTTCGTCCAGGTCATCGCCGTTCACGTTGAACTCAAAGCCGGTGACGCCGTTGTCATTGTTGATGATGTATTCGAGTATCCTGTAAGCCCTTTCGCTGTTGTAGTTGAAGAAGCTGTCGAGGAATACGACCCTGTCCACCTCGCTGGCAAGGAAGTACCTGAGCTCGGTGCAGACCCTGCCGAGGCCGATAGACCTTACCCTTGCGTCAGGCAGGTACTGCGAGTAGACCGTCCTGTCGGACGTGCCCCTTATGGTCTCGTAATATACAGTCCCTTTTCCGGCCTCGAATTTGTCGTAAGGGAACGGGAGGGCCTCCATGTCTACCGGCGCGTCGTACGGATTGACGACCACCTGTTCGTTATCTCTGTATGCAAGACCCGGTATGTTCTCGTAGTCGAACTCGTAGCTGAGAAGCGATTTGATGAAGCTGAACATGACCCTTTCGCCTTCGCCTCTTACGACGTAATCGACAAAGAGATTTTCCTTCATGAATCTGCGCGTCTCGAAAGATACTTCAGGGCCTCCGAAAACGATCGCAACGGTCGGGACGGCTTTCTTCACCATCTCGGCTACGTGCCTGAGCTTGCCTTCGTTGAAGCGGTCCGCATGGAAGTACACGATATTGTGCTGGCCGGACGCGATCTCTTCAAATATGTCAGTGTAAAGATCGCTTCTCCCGAAGCTCTTCAGCCTGATCTCCATCGGAGAATCGGCGAGGACACAATACAGGTATTTGAGCGCCAGATCGGTGCGCACCTCATCGGACTCTATTGTAGTTAATAACAGTTTCATGCATGTTCCTTTCATCATTCTGCCGGAGGAGCCATGCCTCCGGAGATCATGGTCTTCTTCACTGCAGCAGCGCCGCAGCGGTCAGAAGAAAGCCTTACATCCTTTCAGGGGCCCCGATCCCCAGCAGTCCCAGACAATTTGCGATGACCGTCTTCGATGCCTTTACGAGCGCCAGTTTTGCCTTTCTTTCATCTTCGTTGTCTGTCAGGATATGCTCGTCGTGGTAGAACTTGTTGAACGCCTGAGCTATGTCCGTCAGATGCCTGGTGAGTATAGACGGCTCGTACTTGTCAGCCGCCTCGATGATGACCTCAGGCACCCTGTAAAGCAGTTTTGCAAGAGCATAGGCGCTGTCGCTTTCGAGGTACCCGGGATCGAAATCATTCAGATGGTTCACATCCGTCCCTTCTGCTTCGGCTTTTCTGAGCACGCTCGAAGCCCTCGCGTGAGTGTACTGCACGTACGGGCCGGTCTCTCCGTCGAAATTCAGCACCTTGTCCCAGCTGAATACATAATCTTTGATCCTGTTGTTTGAAAGTTCCTGGAATATGACGGCTCCGATGCCTACCTCTTTAGAGACCTCGGCGATGTCGACGCCCTGGGTCTCCTTTTCGCGCATGATATCCGCCGTCTTCTGCACCGCGGTGTTCAGAACGTCTTCGAGGAACACGACCCTGCCCTCTCTCGTGGACATCATCTTTATGTCATCCCCGTCCGACAGGCTGACCAGGCCGAACGGCACGTGTATGCAGTCCTTCTCCCACTCGCAGCCCATGAGCTCGAGCACTTTCTTCCACTGGCGGAAGTGCAGGTTCTGCTGCGAGGCGACCACGTAGATGCACTTGTAGAAATCATAGTGTTCCCTGCGGTATACGGCGGCCGCTATGTCCCTTGTGACATAGAGGCTGGAGCCGTCCGACTTGGTGATCATGGCAGCTCCCATGTCATACGGCTCAAGGTCGACTATATGGGCTCCCTGCGATTCGATCAGCAGCCCTTTGTCCTCCAGCTCGTCTATGATCGCCGGCATCTTGTCCGAGTAGAAGCTCTCTCCGGCATACGAATCGAACTCTATGCCGAGCATATCGTATACCCTGTTGAATTCCGCCAGCGAGAGCTCTCTGAATTTCTTCCAGAGTTCGACCTCTTCCGGCTCTCCGGCTTCGAGTCTCACGAAGGTCTCTCTCGCTTCATCCTCGAGTTCCGGATGCTCTTTCGCTTCTTCGTGGAACTTCGTATAGTAGGCAAGAAGGGTCTTTATCGGGTCTTTGGCGAGTTCCTCCTCGCTGCCCCATTTTCTGTATGCGACTATCATCTTGCCGAACTGGGTGCCGTAGTCTCCGAGGTGGTTGATCCTTGTGACATCGTAACCGGTAGCATCATACAGCTTGTAGAGCGCGTTTCCGATGACAGTGCTCCTTATGTGACCTATGTGGAAAGGCTTGGCGATGTTCGGAGATGAGTACTCGACTATGACCTTGCGGCCCTGTCCGACATCCGACCTGCCGTATTCCGCCCCTTTTGAGTTCACCTCATCGACGACCTGGCCCGCAAAATATGCCCGGTCTATGAAGAAATTGACATAGGCGTTCACGTTCTCTACTTCAGTGAATCCCTCCGTGCCTCTTACTCTGTCCGCAATGTCCTGAGCGATCATCTGAGGGGCTTTTCTGAGAGTCTTTGCCAGCCTGAAGCAAGGGAAGGCATAGTCCCCCATGGCTTCGTCGGCAGGTATCTCTATGATTTCCTTTATCTCTTCCGCGCTGAGTCCCAGCGACTCATCATATATCGCTTCTGCTATGAGTTCCTTGAAATCCGTCATTTATTATTACCTTTTTAACCGTTTTTTACATGAAAAATGAACATAATTTGACAAATTATTGTAGCACAAAAAAACGGCGTTTTCATCATTACACGCCGATTTTAAACAATATTAATTACAGTTTATTTGCGGCCCTTAAGCTCGACTATCGTGCAGCCCTCGCCGCCGTCGTTGTACGGGGCGGACTTATAGGACTTCACATGCCTGTTCCGGGCAAGCTCGGCCCTGAGGCCTTTTCTGAGTATGCCCTCGCCTCTTCCGTGGATTATGTGCACCGTGACAAGGCCCGCGAGGAACGCATCGTCGATGTATTTGTTCATGAGATCCGTCGCCTCATCGAGGTCCTTGCCGATGAGGTTTATCTCGGGCCTTACGGTCTTCGTCTTTCCGAAAGACATGCTGCCGTACTTCGCTTTTTTCTTCTCCTTGTTTCCCTGAGGTTCGGATTCTGCTATCACGATATCCCTAATGTTGACATCGGTCTTTATCGATCCGAGTCTTATCCTGAGATTGCCTCTTGCGTCAGGCAGGGTCTCTACATCCCCGGTCTGATCGAGCTTTGTGTACCTGACTCTCATGCCTACCCTGATGTCCGAAGGATCCGGAGTCTTGCCGGTCTGCAGCGTCTCCGGCCTTGGAGCCTTTGCGGGCTTCAGAGCGGATTCTGCCTGTCTGAGTTTCTTTCTGCTCTCGGCTGCTCCGCCCGCGATATGACCTTCGTTGAAGCCTGCATCTTTTTTTCTGTGCTGTATGTCCCTCAGCTCTGCGGTTATGTCGTCTATGGTGCCCTGCGCGTCTCTCAGCATGGCGCCGGCTTTCTTTCTGGCGTCCTCAACAATTTTTGCAGCCTCTGATCTTGCATCCGCCAGTTCCTTCTCGGCTTCGCTCATGGCTTCGTGGGCAGCTTCTCTTTCCCTTCCGGCTTCAGCCAGAGCGGCTTCGGCTTCGGCCTGATCGGCTTCGACCCTCGATACAGCCTGCTCGAATTCGAGCTGCTCCTCTCCGAGGAGTTCGGCGGCGCGGGTTATGATGTCTTTGCTCAGCCCGAGTTTTTCGGAGATCTCAAAAGCGTTCGACTTGCCCGGCAGGCCGACTCTCAGCCTGTATGTAGGCGAAAGAGTCTCGACATCGAATTCCATCGATGCATTTTCGACCCCCGGAGTCGAAAGCGCGTATTTTTTCAGTTCCGTATAGTGGGTGGTCGCAGCAATGAGGCATCCTGCTTCCTTGAGTCTCTCAAGCTCGGCTATGCCAAGCGCCGCGCCCTCGAGAGGATCGGTGCCCGCGCCAAGCTCATCCAGAAGCACCAGGCTGCCCTCTCCGGCTTTTTCGAATATCTCTATTATGTTCTTCATGTGAGACGAGAAGGTGCTGAGGCTCTGCTCTATGCTCTGCTCGTCGCCGATGTCCGCGAAGATCTCCTTCAGGACCGGCATGCTGCTGTTTTCGTCCGCAGGAATGTGAAGACCGCTCTGAGCCATGAGGCACAGCAGTCCTATGGTCTTGAGAGTGACTGTTTTTCCGCCGGTGTTAGGCCCGGTTATGAGGAGGGTCGTCCATTCCCTGCCGAGCTCTGCGTTTACCGGTACAACTTTATCGTCTGGTATCAGCGGATGCCTGCCGGCCCTGATGTCTATGAAGCCCTCTTCGTTCAGATGCGGCTCCCTCCCGTCCATCATGACGGAAAGCCTGCCTTTGGCGCCGATGAAGTCGAGTTCAGTGAGCAGCTTCTGATTGTTCTCGATCGCCTTCGCGTGCTCGCCGACCCTGCTGCTGAACGCCTCGAGTATCCTGGTGATCTCGGCCTGCTCATCGAGCTCGAGCTGTTTCAGTTCGTTGTTCAGATTGACCACGGCCTGGGGCTCTACGAACAGCGTCGCCCCTGTGGATGACTGGTCGTGCACCATTCCCGGGAAGAGGTTCACGTATTCCTTCTTGACCGGGATCACGTATCTTCCGTTTCGCATCGTGACGATGGCGTCCTGCAGATGTGACCGCGCAGAGCCCGAGCTTATCATTTTCTGAAGCCTGGACTTGATAAGGCCGTTCCTGTTGTTTATCTCGCGCCTTATCGCTCTGAGTTCCGGCGATGCGCTGTCCGACATCTCGTCTTCGCTTATGACGGCATCTGCGATGTCCTGCTCGAGTTTCGGCACCGGCTCGAGGAGTCCCGCGATCTCGGGTATCACCTCGAGTCCTTCAGGCATCTCTTCTGAAAGGAATCCTTTGACGGTGCGTGCCGCGTTGAGGGCGCTCCTGATCTGCAGAAGCTCCCTCATGCTTAGTATCCTGCCCTTTTTCGCCATGCCGGTGAGAGGGCTTATGTCGCCTGTCTCTCCGACGGGGATATTCCCCTTATACAGAATAACGGAAACCGCTTCTGTAGTTTCCGTTAATGCGTCCCGCACCATGCGCATGTTTGTCAGCGGACTGAGCTGAGCGATGCGTTCCCTCGTGAGCGCCGAGCCCGCCTGCTGCGCCAGCAGGTCTGTTATTTTGTTGAATTCGAGGAGTGTGAGTATTTTAGAGTTCATCTTCCTTGTTCAGTCTTTTGATGGATTTGATCTCGTTCTGAAGATTGACGTTCTCCATCTGCAGATCGAAGTAATCGTTCTCCATCTCTACAAGTTTTTCCTGAAGCTTTCTGTAATCTTCGGAACTCTGAGACTGTTTGTCGACCTCTGTCGACATCTTTTCCTTGAGGTCGGTCACCTGCTTCTTGGTCTGCTCCCACATGGCGATGTAATGCTTTACATCGTTGTCGAGCTGATAGTTTTCGGTCTGGAGCTTGAGAGTCATGTCGGTATTGTCCATGAGCTTCTCTGCGATATTCAGCGCCGCCAGCACCGCAGCCTTGAAGTTCGGATTGACGTTCAGGGCCCTGCTTGTGCTCCTTATTTCTTCGTCGACCATCTTTGCGATCTCTTTGATGCGCTCCTCGCTCTTATCGCTCGAAAGCACATAACTGGATCCGCAGATCACTACGTCGGCTCTGTTCTTTTCCATTTTTTACCTCGCATAAAATAATCTGTTTTACCGTCTGACAGCCTCATACATGAGTATCGACGCCGCAGCCGCGGCATTCAGGGATTCCACTCCTCCTTTCATCGGAAGAGTCACCCTCACATCGGCCATGTCCATGATCTCAGGCGATACGCCCCGTCCTTCGTTGCCGATGACCAGAGCTATTCCTTCCCTGAGGTCTTCTTCGTAATAAGGCCTGCCTCCATCCACCGCAGTGACAACAAGCCTTCTGCCTGCCGTCAGCTCCCTGAGCTCTTCGTGATCCTTCACGGCCATGAACGGTATGGCGAACACCGTGCCGGCCGTGGCTCTGAGCACCTTCGGCGACCACAGATCGGCAGTTCCGCTCATCGCGAGCACCGCTCCGTACCCGGCTGCCGCCGCCGTGCGCACGAGAGTTCCGAGATTTCCGGGATCCTGTATGCGGTCGAGCACCAGAAGGTTCGATCCCGGCGGAAGAGCTCTCAGCGTTTCAGGTCCGTATTCTCTCATCCTGACCACCGCCAGCATGCCTATGCCCTCGCCGGCATCGGTCAGCTTCCCGAACTCGCGGTCCGGGACAGCGCACAGCGTGATGTCAGGCGAATCGATCAGAGGTCCGATAAGGCCGGCAGCTTCACTCCCGGTCTCATCGGGCAGGCTTTCGGGGATCATTACGAAATCCACATCGAGCCCTCTTTCGAGTATCTCGGATACGAGATTCCTGCCCTCGGCCACAAAGCGTCTTTCCTCTGCGCGTCCTTTTCTGGTCTGCAGCTTTCTGACGAGTTTTATCCTGCTGTTGCCCGGTGATGATATCTCTACAAGCATATGGTCACATGCCGGAAGCCATCAGGCTTTTATTTAAGGAATTCAGGGATATCAAAGGCATCGGGTTCGGCCGTCGCCGCCCTGTCGTCCTTGTCGAGCAGCTGATCGAGGTCTACCTCTACAGCCTCGAGTCCGTCCACTGTTATCCTCTTCGCGGTAGCGAGAGTATCCTTTTCAGGCGGATTGAGGATCGTGCCGGACATTCCCTCGGTGCGTCCGCCGAAGTCCGTGGCGATGATGGTGACGGAGATCCTGTCCTTCATCTCTTCGCTGATCGTGGCTCCGAAAATTATATTGGCATCGGCATCAGCTTCGCCCTGTACTCTGTCGGCGATGGTGTTGATGTCGAGCATGCCCATGTCGTATCCGCCGGTAACATAGAGCAGTATGGACTTGGCGCCTGCGATCGAGGTCTCGAGCAGCGGGCTGTGGATGGCATTCTGTATAGCCTGCTCGATCCTGTCTTCGCCCTCGCCGATACCTACGCCCATGTGAGCTACTCCGCGGCCTTCCATTACCGTCCTTACGTCAGCGAAGTCGACATTTACAAGCCCGTACTCGCTGATGAGGTCGGATATGCCCTGTACGCCCTGTCTGAGGACGTCATCGGCCATCGCGAACGCCTCGAGCATCGAAGTGTTCTTTTCGCTGGTGTCGATGAGCCTGTCGTTAGGTATGACGACAAGAGAGTCAACAAAATTGCTGAGATACTGTATGCCTTTTGCAGCGCGGTTCCAGCGCTTCTTGCCCTCGAAAGTGAACGGCTTTGTGACGACGGCAACCGTAAGAGCGCCGCAGTCCATCGAAGCCTTTGCGATGATCGGGGCAGCTCCTGTGCCGGTGCCGCCTCCCATGCCTGCTGTAATGAATACCATGTCTGCATCCTGGATATGGGAAATGATCTCGTCTATGGACTCCTCCGCGGCTTTCTGGCCGATCTCCGGGTTGGCTCCCGCGCCTCTGCCGCCGGCAACCTTTTCGCCGAGCTGGATCTTGATCTCAGCCTTGCACTTTGCAAGCGCCTGTCTGTCTGTATTGACTCCGATGAATGTGACGCCCTGAAGTCCGGTGTCTACCATCCTGTTGATCGCATTGCATCCGCCGCCGCCCACGCCGATGACTTTGATGATCGCGGCGTTTTCCTGCACAGACACAAAGTCGGAAACAAATTCCATAAAATAGTCCTCCTCAAATTATACAAATAAATATATATAGTTATATTAACATACAAACACCCCTTATGCATCCGTTTTCAGTAAAAAAACCACAATATTTAGGGGTCATTTGCTTTACATAGCACAATTACTTGTAAACCTTGCCGGCGTCTTTCAGATTATCGGCATGAATGACGCCGAGCCGTCCTCATTGAATGTGATGGTGCCTCTTCTGATGCCGTCGTCAAAGAGTTTTTCGACGATCTGATGCAGTCTTCCGTTTTTCAGATTCGTCATGAGGCTGTCGTAATCCGTCCTGACGAGCATAGTGTCGTATATGTACGCCCTCACCTTGCTGCGCACGGTCATGTCTATCCTGACAAAATACAGATCGGCCTTCGAAGTCGCTTTGATCAGATCGACCGTCTCCTGAAACAGCTTCTCGTCCTCGGTGCCCAGAGGCTCGCCCAGCCTTATGCGGTTCACAACGTTCCCTTCGACCATGGTCAGATCGGGTCTGTTCCTGGTCTTCCTGAGCAGTATGCCTTCCTCATCCATTATGAGATAGTCGTCATCGTATCTGAATGCGAACTTCTCCTGTCTCTCCCTGACTTTTATGACGAGAGTCGACGGAAGTCTCCGCGAGACCCTCGCGCTTTTGATGTACGGGTTCTGCTCGAGATAGGAAGTGATCTTATCCTTGTCTGCGTTATAGATGATGTTCTTTCCCGGAACGGCGTGGGCCATGTTGATGATCTCTTCAGACGTATAGTGCGAATTGCCGCGCACCTCTATGGAATCCACGGTGAACACCGGAGACAGAGAGAATATCGCCGCAGCTATGGTCACCAGCAGGGTGATCGTCACCGTATAGAATCTGGTGCGGAAGCTCTTTGTCTTTCTGTCCTTTTCGCGTCTTCGCGCGGCTATCCTGTCTTTGAGCTCCCCCAGCTCCTCGTGCTCGGGAGGAAGTCCGTAAAGCGTTTGAGCAAGCTCTTCCTCGGAGAGCTCCGGGGCTCCGGCCTCTTTCGGAGGTCCTTCTCCGGAGAGTTCCGTGCTTTGCTGCGCGGCCTCTGAGTCACCGGACGCTTCCGTTCCCTCCATCGCTTCATTTTCAGGAGCCGGTCCCGTCCCGCATATCGTATCGTAGATTATGTCGGTCGCGCGCACCGGAGCTATGCTCCTGCTGGCTTCCGCCATCGCCTTTATCCTGTCCCTGTTGTTGTCAAGATCGGCAAGAACGTCCAGGACTTTCTCTGCGGTGTCTTCGCCCTCTCTTA
>CADBFL010000045.1 GCA_902793875.1 uncultured Eubacteriales bacterium
ACTGTTCTTCTGCCCGTTCCAGACCTGGTTCCTGAAGAACAAGTGCTGCGCGGCATGCAGGATATACAACTGGGATTACGCGATGATGTTCACGCCGCTATTCTTTGTCGAGAAGAGCTATACCTGGAGCCTGCTGCTGCTCTCCATAGCTCTGCTCGCGCGATGGGAGATCACGTTCTACAGACATCCGGAAAGGTTCTCCGAGAACACGAACGACTATCTGAAATGCAGCAACTGCACTGAAAAGCTCTGCGCTCACAAGCGTCAGCTCAGAGGCTTCTGGAAAGATCTCGAGAAGTACACGTCAGAGCGCGTGAAGCGTCTGAAAAAGGATGATGCCGAAGAACCGAAAGCGTCGATCAAGGCATGAGACGGATACGCATTTTTGAAAGCCGGCATGATAAAAAACGGAACATACCCATTATATGAAATTCCCGACCTGTGGACCCTCCGGGAGCTCGTTGCCAACGGCAGGGAGAAGGGACCGGACACTACAGCTTTTTACAGGGGAAAAAACAATGACATACCGCTGAGCTTCGGAGAGATCAGCGACCTCATAGAGGCACTGGGGACCTTCCTCCTGGATCAGGGGTTCAGCGGGGACGATATAGCTCTTCTGGGAGAGAACTCCACGGAGTGGGTGCTCTCGTATTTTGCTGTTACGAATACCGGGAACGTCGCGGTCCCGATGGATACGGGACTCAAGGGGGACGAGCTGGCCGAACTGGCGGAGCACTGCGAATGCAGGGCGCTCTTCTGCTCGGACAAATACAGAAAGATCGCGGAGCAGATCGCCGGCAGATGCCCTGATGCAAAACTCTTCAGGATCGAGGATGTCTACGGATATGCCGGGGAAGGCCGCAGGCTCATCGGGGGCGGTGACGACAGCTTCAGCAGAGTGGAGACCGGCAGAGACACTCCGGCCTGCATAGTCTATACATCCGGCACATCCGGAAAGAAAAAGGGAGTCGTGCTCACACACGGAAATCTGGCCAGCGATGTCGTGGCTGCCTGCAGGTACGTCGAAGGAGACAACTCCCAGCTGCTTCTGCCGCTTCACCATACCTTTGCGTGGGCGTCGGCGATGCTCGCTGCCTTTGTCTACATAAAGGATCTTCACATAAACGGGAACCTCAGACATATCGTGAAGGACTTTCAGACCAACAAGCCTCAGAACGTGTCGGCTGTGCCGATGATGGCGGAGCTGCTCTACAAGGGCATATGGAACAACGCGAAAAAGACCGGGCAGGACAGGAAGCTGAAAAGAGGCATAGGCCTGAGCCGTTTTCTCATGAAGCTCGGCATAGACAAAAGAAGAGAGCTGTTCGCTCAGGTGCATGAGAACTTCGGCGGAAGGCTCGAGATCATGATATGCGGAGGAGCTGCTCTCGACCCTGAGCTGCAGCAGGGACTGCACGATCTCGGCATAGAGGTCCTCAACGGATACGGGATCACGGAGTGTTCTCCCATAGTCTCGGTCAACAGAAACCGCGATTACAGGTTCGGGAGCGTCGGCAAGCCTCTTCCGTGCAATAAGGTGAAGATAGACTGTCCGGACGACAAGGGCATCGGAGAGATACTCGTGTCGGGGAGCAATGTCATGAAGGGCTACTACAAGGACCCTGAAGTTACGGCGGAGGCCTTCGACGGAGAGTGGTTCAGGACAGGCGACTACGGCCGTCTGGATGAAGACGGGTTCCTGTACATCACGGGGCGCAAGAAGAACCTCATCATACTCGCGAACGGCGAGAACATCTCTCCGGAGGAGCTCGAAGAGAAGCTTCTGCGCATCGAATACGTCGATGAGGTCGTGGTGTATGAGGATGACAACAATATTACCGCCGAGTTCTGTCTGAACGAAAAGGATCATCCGGACGCGCGGTCGAGGATCGATGCGGACGTGAAGAAATTCAATAAAACTGTTTCAAAGAGCAGGAATATCGGTAAAATCAGACTGAGGGACGAGCCGTTCGAGAAGACGACGACCATGAAGATCAAAAGGTACATGATCGGAAACAGGAACAACGACTGAACTGAGAGGAAACGCAATGAAGAGAGTTGAAATATTCAATGAACTGAAAGAGATAGTGCTCGATTATCTCGGGGATGATGATATGGATGTCAGCGAGGACAGCGTCCTGACGGATGATCTCGGACTGACATCTCTTGACCTTATCAGCATCGTCGGCGATGTCGAGGACAGCTTCGGTATAAGCGTCGAAGACGAAGCGATGGAATCGATAGAGACTGTCGGCGACGTCCTTGACTATATAAAGGGGAGACTGGAGGAATGATGATAGGAGATGACAAAAACAAACTTGTGTGCCTCGGAGACAGCGTAGGCACGAATTACAAAATGAAGGTGCGCTCAAACTCGTTCACCGAGCTGCTGGCCAGAAGGCTGGGCCTCGAGGCGCGCAATTACTCCGTGCCGGGAGCGACGACAGGCTATCAGATCGGATTCCTGTCGGAAAACGAAGAGATCATCGACTCGGTAAAACACGCGAAGGTGGTGCTGCTGGTATGCGGGACCAACAATGTGCTTCAGACCGGCCTCGAGTACATGGGACGTGCCGGAGGGATCGATGTCACATCGTGGAGGCTGTTCCCGAAGGTGCTCGCGGCCCTGAAGACAAATCCCGCAAAGGCCGTCAAAATGGTCGCGGCTCTCAACAGCAAAGAAGCAAAGGACGAGATAATGGAAGGCGTAAAGGCATACAAGAACGACATGCCCGTCCTTGTCGACCGCATACACGAGCTCAACAGCGAGGCGATAATCGTCGCGGTGACGGTGTATACCATGTCCGATGCAAGCAGATCGCCTATATACAAAGTGACGACGAAATCGCAGTCTGAGACCGCAGATGACCTTAACAGCTGGATGAAGGAGAACCTTCCGGAGAAGGGTGTGCTTGTCGCCGACCTCGCGTCTGAGATGCGTGCGTACAGGGGCAAAGAGGAACTGTCGAACCTCAAAGAGGACGATGTCCATCTCTCGGATGCGGGGCACATGTTCACATACCGCCTGCTTTACGACACCATAGTCGGCGGGCACCCGGAGCTTTCGTGTGAGGAGTCTCCTGACATAGTGCATGTGAGAAAAAGAAAGACGCGTGAAGAAAGGCTTGCGGGAGACAGCGCGCCGGCCGAGAGCGAAAGCAGCAGGAAGGTCAGGGAGATAATCGAAAAGACTCTGGCAAGAGACGATCTTGACTACGGCGAAAACAAGCAGTTCATCGAAATGGGAGTCACCCTGATGGAGATCTTCGATGTCGCCAAGGCGATCGAACGCGAGTGCTTTGAAGGCCGCGAAGTAGTCGATCTTCCGGCATATGATTACCCTATGTGCGTCAGACCGAAATACTTTGTCGATCTTGTCGACGGAAAGGTGACGGAGAGTGTGCTCGGGCATGTCGCGGAGCTGCCGCACTATGCTTCGGCTGAAGAGAAGCAGGCGGCCGAGGCGGGAGATTCGCCGGCCATGAAGGTCCTCAGGAAGCACCTGTACGCCTATCTCGGCGATGACATGATAAAGCTTGACAGGGACACCTCATATTTTGCCACTCTGCACATGAACTACGTCGACTGGTACAATGCCATGAGACCGGCAGAGGTAGAGATCAACATGAGGCTCGAACCGGCCCGCGCGCCTTCGCCTGAGACGGCGACACTGGGCGAGATAGCGGAGTTTGCCGAAAGAGCGGGCTTCACCGCATAGCAGAAGAAATGAGCCAGATAAGTATTTTTGAAAGCGAAAGCAACAACAGCCAGCCTCTCGCTGCGAGGATGCGTCCGAGGGACCTCGATGAGTTCGCCGGTCAGAAGCATCTCGTGGGAGAGGGAAAGGTGCTGCGCAATCTCATAGAACGCGACAGCATATCCTCCATGATATTCTGGGGCCCGCCGGGAGTGGGCAAGACCACCCTGGCCCAGATAATCGCGGCGAGGACCGATGCTCAGTTCATAACCTTCAGCGCGGTCACGAGCGGCATAAAGGAGATAAAGACGGTGATGCAGCAGGCCGACAAAATGACGGCCATAGGAGCGCGCACCATAGTTTTCGTGGACGAGATACACCGCTTCAACAAGGCTCAGCAGGACGCCTTTCTGCCGTTCGTCGAGAAGGGCAGCATCATACTGATCGGAGCAACGACAGAGAATCCCTCGTTCGAGGTGAACGGGGCTCTGCTCTCGCGCTGCAAGGTCTTCGTGCTGCACCAGCTGACGGCTGACGACATAGCGGAGCTCATAAGGAACGCCGTAAAGGACCCGAGGGGCTTCGGGGACCAGGACCTCAGGATAAGCGAGGACGTCATCGGAGCTCTTGCCGGCTTTGCCAACGGCGATGCAAGGACGGCGCTTTCGACTCTCGAGATGATGGTGCTGAACGCCGATCATTCGGCTGATCCCTCGGACGGACACGAGATAATAACGGTCACGACAGAGGACTTCGAGCAGTGCACTTCGAGAAAGTCCCTGCTCTACGACAAGCAGGGCGAGGAGCACTACAACCTCATATCGGCTCTGCATAAGTCCATGAGGAATTCCGACGCCGATGCAGCGGTCTACTGGCTCGCGAGGATGCTCGAGTCGGGCGAGGACCCGATGTACATCGCGCGGCGGGTTACGCGCTTTGCGGCAGAGGATGTAGGCCTCGCCGATCCGAGAGCTCTCGAACTCTCGGTCGCGGCATTCCAGGCCTGCCATCTGATCGGAATGCCGGAGTGCAGCGTGCACCTCACCGAGGCCGTCATATACAACGCTCTGGCTCCGAAGTCCAACGCCATGGAAGTCGCCTACATGCAGGCTGCGAAGGATGCCAATGAGCACATAGCCGAGCCGGTGCCTCTGCAGATAAGGAACGCTCCTACAAAACTCATGAAGGAGCTCGACTACGGAAAGGGCTATATCTACGCCCATGACACTGAGGACAAGATAGCCGACATGGAGTGCCTGCCGGAGAACCTTCGCGGCACGGAGTACTACCATCCGGGCGACCAGGGCTACGAGCCGAGATTCAGAGAGAGATACGAAGCCATCAAAAAGTGGAGAAAAGAGCATAAGAAGTAACGGAAGATCGTGAGGTGGGGCGGAATGAAAAAGACAGACAAGAGATACAGCGCGTATATACAGATCCTGAAGGAGGAACTCCTGCCGGCGATGGGATGCACTGAGCCTATCGCCATAGCGTACGCCGCCGCAAAGGCAGCTGAAGTGCTGGGCGAAAGGCCGGAGAAACTCGTCATCGAGGTGAGCGGCAATATCATCAAGAACGTAAAGAGCGTCGTAGTCCCTCACACCGGAGGGCTCAGAGGCATTCAGGCAGCGGCGGCCGCCGGAGCGGTGGCGGGTGACGCCGGAGCCGAGCTCGAGGTCATCTCGAAGGTAACTCCTGAACAGATAAAAGAGATAAACGATTATCTTGAGAAGGCGGACATCGAAGTGAAACATGTCGACAACGGCCATATCTTCGACATAGGCATCACCGCGGTAAAAGGCGGCGATGAGTCATATGTCAGGATCGTGGACTTCCATACCAATATCGTTACCGTCCGCCGCGGAGACAAGCTGCTGGTCAGCAAAAGGACAGAGACCGGAGATGACGGCGATGCGCTTACTGACAGGAGCTGTCTGACTATAGAAGGAATCGTGGAATTCGCCGACATACTTGACGTCGAGGAAGTGCGTGAGATCCTCGAGCGTCAGATCAGCTATAACATGGCGATCGCCGAGGAAGGCCTTGCGGGCGACTACGGCGCCAACATCGGAAGCACGCTGATGCTGGGCCACGAATACGATCTGAAATACGTCATGAGATCGTACGCTGCGGCTGCGAGCGACGCCAGGATGAACGGCTGCGAGCTGCCTGTGGTCATAAACTCCGGAAGCGGAAACCAGGGCATAACATCCAGCGTTCCCGTCATCGTGTACGGCAGAGCGAGAAACAAGCCGAAAGAGGAGATCCTCAAGGCTCTCGCCGTGTCCAACCTGGTGACCATCCATCTCAAGACGGGCATAGGAAGACTTTCTGCGTACTGCGGAGCCGTGAGCGCAGGCTGCGGCGCCGGAGCCGGCATAGCCTACATGCAGGGCAAAGGAGTTGAAGGCGTCGCGCATACAGTAGTCAACGCGCTTGCGGTCGATTCGGGCATAGTATGCGACGGAGCCAAGGCGAGCTGCGCAGCCAAGATATCCATGGCGGTCGAAGCGGGACTGATGGGCCTTTCGATGTACAGCAAGGGCAACAACTTCTTCGGAGGCGACGGCCTTGTAAAGAACGGAGTCGAGAACACCATCGACGTGGTCGGCAGGCTCGCGAGGTTCGGCATGAAGGAAACGGACGAAGAGATAATCCGCCTCATGCTCGAGGACTGACTGAATGGCCGGGGCGGTCTTTCTTGTGTATCGACTGCGAGATCCCAGTCAGTCATACACAAAAATGATACACAAGTTTTTGAGAAAAACTGTGTATCATTTTTCATAATCGATATATCCATACACAAAATGAAAACTTTTGAAGCTGATCTCAGAGCCGGGATTTTTACACTATGCGATCTCGAGCGCGATCTCGATCATCGCCGTAAGCGAGGTCTGACGGTCTTCTGCGCTCATTATCTCTTCCGGATAGTTGAATGAGTCGGATACAGTGCATATGCACAGAGCGTTTTTGCCGAGCCTGGCCGCGTTGCAGTAGAGCGCGGCTGATTCCATCTCGATGCCGAGCACGCCGACCTTTGCCCACTCCATCCCGGACTGGGCGTCATCATAGAAGACATCCGATGTCAGGATGTTTCCGACCTTGTAGTTGACTCCCTTTTTTTCAGCCTCACCGACCGCCTTCTGAAGAAGACCGAAATCCGCGATAGGGGCGAATGTCCCCGGCAGCCTGTACTGGAGCGCGTAGTTGCCGTCCGTGCACGCGGCCTGGGCGATTATGAGATCCTTGAGGTGGAGGTCAGGATGGAGGGACCCGCATGAGCCTATCCTGATGATGTTACTGACATCATACTCTTTGAAGAGCTCGTATGAATAGATGCCGATCGCAGGCTGACCCATGCCCGATGCCATGACGGACACTCTCTTGCCCTTGTATGTACCGGTGTAGCCCTGGACGCCTCTTACGTCGTTTACAAGGACGGCGTCCTCCAGGAATTTCTCGGCTATCATTCTGCTGCGTTTAGGATCGCCCGGCATCAGCACCGTTTCAGCGAAATCTCCTGCTTTGGCGTTTATATGAGGAGTTGGGATAGGCATATGATCCTCCTTTCTTGATCATCGTTTCTCTTACGCACATATTCTACCACAGAACATGCCCTGTTTCGCCCGATTATCCGCTTTTTTGCTGATGACATCAGGGCGTCGCGTATGGTATAATTTTCGGGCTGGCATCGTGTTGCCGGCAGAAAGAAAAATCAAAGGATAATGCGTTTAATGAAAGATATTGAGATCAGAGAATTATTCAGAAATACGGACGTCTACGCGGACAAAGAGGTAATGGTCTACGGATGGGTCAGGGGCAACAGAAGCTCCAACCAGTTCGGCTTCCTCTCGGTCAACGACGGTTCGTTCTTCACGCCGGTGCAGGTGGTATATGAAGCGGACAAACTCGCAAACTTCAGCGAGGTCGCGAAGTTCCGCCTGAGCTCGGGCGTAAAGGTAACGGGCACTCTCGTGCTCACGCCTGATGCGAAGCAGCCGTTTGAGATCAAGGCGGCTGAGATAGAGCTCGTTGCAGACTCGGATCCGGACTACCCTCTGCAGAAGAAACGCCATTCGATGGAGTTCCTCAGAGAGATAGCTCACCTGAGGCCGCGCAGCAACACGTTCAGCGCCGTGTTCAGGGTAAGAAGCGTTGCGGCGTACGCCATACACAAATTCTTCCAGGAGAAGGATTTCATCTATGTCCATTCGCCTGAGATCACCTGCAGCGATGCCGAAGGCGCGGGCGAGATGTTCCAGGTGACGACTCTCGACCTCGATGACCTTCCGAGAGATGAGCACGGCAATATCGACTACAGCAAGGACTTTTTCGGAAAGAAGGCGAACCTTACGGTATCCGGCCAGCTCGAGGGAGAGATCATGGCGCTCGCGTTCCGGAACATTTATACATTCGGACCGACGTTCCGCGCCGAGAACTCCAACACCGCAAGGCACGCGTCGGAGTTCTGGATGATGGAGCCGGAGATGGCCTTCTGCGACATCAACGGCAACATGGACCTTGCCGAGGAGATGATCAAATACATCATCAGCTACGTGATGGAAAACTGCCCTGAAGAGATGCAGTTCTTCAACAGCTTCATCGACAAGGGCCTGCTCGAGAGACTCAACCACATCGTCAGCTCGGATTTCGCAAGGATCACATACACCGAAGCGGTGGACATACTTCAGAAGTCCGGAAAGAAATTCGAGTATCCGGTAGAGTGGGGGCTCGAACTCCAGACAGAGCATGAGCGCTATCTGACCGAAGAGGTGTTCAAAAAGCCGATGTTCGTCATCAACTATCCGAAGGACTGCAAGGCCTTCTACATGAGGCTCAACGACGACGGAAAGACGGTCGCGGCGATGGACATGCTGGTGCCGGGAGTCGGAGAGATCATCGGCGGCAGCCAGAGAGAAGAGCGCTACGACGTGCTGGTCTCGAGGATAAAAGAGCTCGGACTCGATGAGGACACATACGACTGGTATCTCGATCTCAGAAGGTACGGCGGAGTATTCCACTCCGGCTACGGACTCGGCTTCGACCGCATCCTCATGTACCTGACGGGCATGAGCAACATAAGAGACGTTCAGATGTTCCCGCGCACGCCGGGCAACGCAGAATTCTAGAATTGATAAAACCGCACATCGCATACATTTAGGAGGAACACATGAAAGGCTATTCAACTGACAAGATCCGCAACATCGTACTGCTCGGACACGGCGGCACGGGCAAGACCACTTTCCTTGAGGCCGCTCTGCTCAACACAAAGGTAGTAAGCAGACTCGGCAAGGTCGAGGACGGAAACACCGTATCCGACTACGAAAAGATGGAGATCGAGAAGGGCTACACCATCAACCAGACCCTCGTGCCTGTAGAGTATAAGGGCACAAAGCTCAACTTCATCGACACTCCGGGATTCTTCGATTTCGCGGGAGAGGCCAGAGCCGCTCTTTCGACAGGCGCCACAGCCATTATCATGGTGGACGCTTCGGCCGGCATCCAGGTCGGTACGGAGAAGGCCTGGGATCTGGTAAAGGAATTCAATTCGCCGACATTCTTCATGATCAGCAAGACCGACAAGGACAACATCGATGTTGACGGCGTCGTCGCGGCGATCAAGGAGAAGTTCGGATCGGCATGTGTTACTCTCGACGACAAGGATGCTCTCGACGAGGCGGTCGCAGGCGCTGACGAGGAGCTCATGGAGAAGTTCTTCGAGGGAGAGGGCTTCACAGACGAGGAGTTCGCGCACGGACTCGCCACGGGCATCCACAACGGAGACATCATGCCTGTCCTGAAAATGTGCAGCCTGACAGGAGACGGAGTCGATGAGGCTCTCGACGCTCTCTGCAAATACGTTCCGAAGCCTGAGACAGTCGTCACTGAAGCAAAGGACGCTGACGGAAACGACATCGAGATCAAGTGCGATCCAAACGGCGATCTCGTGATCTACGTATTCAAGACTCTGGCTGACCCGTTCCTCGGAAAGATCTCATACGCAAAGGTGGTCTCCGGAACACTCAAGCCGGGCGCTGACGTATACAACCCTCGCTCAGAGAAGTCGGAGAAGCTCGGTTCGGTATTCTTCGTAAGAGGCAAGTCTCAGGAGAATACAGACCAGGTAGCCGCAGGCGACCTCTTCGCTCTCGGAAAGCTCCAGAATACGAAGACGGGCGACACGCTCTGCAGCAAGGCAAAGCAGGTCACGGTCAGGCCGGCCGTATTCCCGAATCCGTGCTACTTCGTAGCTGTAGAGGCTGCCGACAAGAACGAAGACGAGAAGATGGCTCAGGGACTTTCCAAGCTCATGGAAGAAGATCCGACATTCGTGCTCGAGAGAAACGCCGAGACGCATCAGACTCTGCTCGGCGGACAGGGAGACATCCAGCTCGGCATCATCCAGGCCAAGCTCAAGGACAGATACGGCGTAAGCGTAAACGTCGTTCCTCAGAAGATCGCCTACAGAGAGACGATCAAGGGCAACTCCGATGTACAGGGCAAGCACAAGAAGCAGTCCGGCGGAGCAGGCCAGTACGGCGACGTTCACATCAGGTTCTCTCCTTCGCAGGAGGAAGGACTCGAGTTCAGCGAAGAGCTCTTCGGCGGATCGGTGCCTAAGAACTACGTTCCGGCTGTCGAGAAGGGACTCCTCGAGTGCATGGACAAGGGACCTCTCGCCGGATGCAAGGTACAGAACATCAAGGCCGTTCTCTATGACGGTTCGTATCACGAAGTAGACTCCAACGAAGTATCGTTCAAGATCGCTGCTTCGCTGGCCTTCAAGAAGGGTATCGTAGAGGCGAAGCCGTGCCTGCTCGAGCCTATCATGAAGCTCGACATCACGGTCCCTGAGGCTTATGTAGGCGCTGTCATGGGCGACCTCCCTAACAGAAGAGGCGTCGTGCTCGGAATGGATCCGATCCACGGCGGACAGGTCCTTCACGCAGAGGCTCCTCAGGCTGAGCTCTTCGACTACGCCATCGCTCTGAGATCGATGACACAGGCGAGAGGAAGCTTCACGGTAGAGTTCGCGAGATACGCCGAGCTGCCTGGCAACCTGGCGGATAAGGTCATCGCGTCATCGCAGCGTACAAGGCTTCGCAGGAAGAAAAGTAAGGTTTCCTCCGGAATATACGGCGTTGCCGTAATGTCGGAAACCTTGATCTCCGTCGGCGAAGCTCCTTCGATAAAAGGTTTCTCCGGAAAATACGGCGTTGCCGTAATGTCGGAAACCTTGATCTCCGTCGGCGAAGCTCCTTCGATAAAAGGTTTCCTCCGGAAAATACGGCGTTGCCGTAATGTCGGAAACCTTGACCTCTGTCGGCAGGCTCCGACGGTAGAAGACAGATATATTTAACAGAAAAGGGCCCGCTCGGATCGAGCGGGTCCTTTTGATAATTTGTTAAGGTTGCCGGAATCTGTCGAAATGATGAGAGGCAAAACGTATAATTGATACAGC
>CADBFL010000046.1:0-8030 GCA_902793875.1 uncultured Eubacteriales bacterium
TTCTTCACTGCGCTCATCATGAGCTTGCAGACGAGGCCCTTCTCTTTCAGGTATGCGATGTCGCAGGCCTTTATGGTATCGATCCCGTAGCAAGGCACATCATCTTCAGCGACCGCCGCATCGAAGGCGAGGTTCGCGCTTATGACTGTCTTTCTCAGTGTGTCCGTGCCTTCTATGTCCGATGATGGGTCGGCCTCGGCGTATCCGAGCTCCTGGGCGTTTTTGAGCATTCCGGCAAAATCCGCGCCTTTGTCGTACATCGCGTCGAGTATGTAGTTGCAGGTGCCGTTCACTATGCCCCTGACCTCTGTTATGCTGTCCGCCCTCTTCGTCCTCAGAAGGTTGAACAGCCACGGTATCCCGCCTCCGACAGCGGATGTGAATCTGAGCTTCACTCCGTTTTCTGCGGCCTCTTCCGTCAGCTCGCCGTAGCATGCGCTTATGAGGTTCTTGTTCGGCGTCACGACGTGCTTGCCGGCCCTTAGGCACTTCAGCACATACTCCCTTGCAGGCTCGATGCCTCCCATAGACTCCACGACGAGTCCGATCTCGGGATCGCCTGTTATATCGCCGATGTCGGAAGTGATGATATCGTTCAGATGCTCATATCCTTCCCTTCCGTGCCTGGCGAGTATCCTTTTCACTTCGATGCCGCCGGCGATCTCAGCTTCTTCGTATGCTCCGCTTCCGACGGTGCCGAAACCCATGATAGCTATCTTCATTATGTTTCCCTTCTCTGTCTGCCTGCATATGTGTTCGCAGATTAAAAACACTTGTCTTTCAAACGTGAATAATGTAACATAGACAAGGCGTTTTTTCAACATTCTGACACCAATCAGATGAAATTATAGCACATTACCGGGACACCGGAGAAAGTTAAAGGGATTTGTATATGATCGATTATGTAAGCACCAGAGATACCGGCATCAGAGTGAGGTCGGGCAAAGCCGTCCTCGACGGGCAGGCTTCGGACGGAGGGCTGTATGTGCCTCAGAGCCTCGATGACATCAGGACAGACTATCACGACGCGATAAAGGGCGGCTTCCGCGACATGGCGAAGGCCGTGTGGAAGGTCTTCTTCGACGATTACGGCGCAGATAAGACAGACGAGCTGGTCGAGAAGAGTTACAGGGACAAGTTCGCCGCCCCTGAGATCACGCCGCTTGCAAAGGTCAGGGCATCTTCGGGCGACGCTTACGTGCTCGAGCTTTACCACGGACCTACGTCCGCATTCAAGGATGTCGCTCTCTCCGCCCTTCCGAACCTGCTTTCCGCATCGAGGGAGATGAACGGCTTTACGGACGACATAATGATACTCACCGCCACGTCCGGAGATACCGGAAGCGCCGCGATCGCAGGCTTCTCAGACGTGCCCGGAACGGGCATCATCGTCTTCTACCCTTACGGCGGGGTATCCGATACCCAAAGGCTCCAGATGGTGACCGCAGCGGGATCCAACGTGACGGCCTGCGCCATAAGGGGCAACTTCGACGATGCGCAGACAGGAGTCAAGAAGCTCTTCAGAGAGATCCCTCATCCGGTCAGCGGGGTATCGCTTTCGAGCGCCAACTCGATCAACATCGGAAGGCTCGTGCCTCAGATAGTCTATTATTTCTCGGCCTACGCGCAGCTCCTCGAAAAGGGAGCGATAAAAGACGGCGACAAGGTGGATTTCATCGTGCCTACCGGAAACTTCGGCGACATCATGGCCGGTTACTTCGCTCTTATGATGGGGCTCCCTGTCGGAAAGCTGGTGTGCGCGTCGAATAAAAACGACGTGCTCACGGAGTTCCTGAACACGGGACACTACAACAGGAAGCGCGAGTTCTGGAAAACGACCTCTCCTTCCATGGATATACTGGTATCGAGCAATCTCGAGAGGCTGCTCTATTATGTCTGCGGACCTGAGCATACCCTCTCGTACATGAAGCAGCTGGAGGAATGCGGCGAATACAGCGTCACCTCCTCCGAGCTCGATGAGATAAAGAGCATCTTCGAAGGCGTCTGCGCTGACGACTCCGAGGGGGCGGCTGCCATAAAGAGCGTCTTCGAAAGGGATCATTACCTGATGGACACCCACACCTCCATCGCCTGGGCCTGCATGGAAAAAGCCGGGCTGTCGGACGCGGCGGCGACAGTCGTCCTTTCGACAGCTTCGCCGTACAAGTTCTCTGCCGCGGTGCTCGAGGCCCTGGGCGAAGAACTTACCGGGTCCGACGAAGGCAACATGAAGAGAGTCAGAGAGATCACGGGCGTTCCGGTGCCTGCAGGACTTGCCGGCATATTCGAAAAACCTGTCGTGCACGACGGCGTCATCGACACAGCCGACATGAAGGCGTACGTTATTGAAAAATGCTCCGAATGAAGGTAAAATCAGATGGAAGGCAAATACCTGATCGTAGACAAGGCACTCCTGCCGTCATACTGTGAGAAGGTCTCCCTCGCCAAAGAACTGCTGGATGAGGGCAAGGCCGCTGATGTAAGCGAAGCCGTAAAGATGGTCGGCATATCCCGAAGCACTTTCTACAAGTACAGGGACATGGTAAGAGACATAAGCACAGTCTCGATGGGCCGTCACGCGATCATCTCCATGATGATGAGGCACAGCGTCGGTACCCTTTCTTCCGTACTGAACATCATCTCGCGCTACGGATACAGCGTATGGACCATAACCCAGAATCCTCCCGTAGACTCCAGAGCCAATGTGGTCATCACGCTTGAACTTGGAGAGGATCCTAAAAAGCTCGACGACATGTTGAGAGAAATAACAGACGCGCCGGGGCTGTCCAGAGTGCAGCTCCTCGGCATGGATTAGGAGGATCAATGGATTTCAAACAGATCGAGGCTTTTGTGAATGTAGTAAGATACAAGAGCTTCAGCAAGGCCGCGGACGCGACCTTCTTCACTCAGCCCACCATCAGCACCCACATCAGGAACCTGGAAAAGGAACTCGGAGTCAAACTGCTCGACAGAAAGAGCAGGATAGTTGAGATGACTCCGCAGGGCGCGAAGTTCTACAAATACGCCGTCGAAATGATAAACGCAAGGGCTCAGGCGTTCGAGGCCCTCAGCGACATGGATGAAAACATCGGAGGGATACTGGAGATACAGACCTCCTCCATCCCGGGCGTCACATTCCTGCCCGAGCTTCTGGCGGGCTTCAGAAGCGAACATCCCGGCATACAGTACTACGTGTCTATGTCCGATACCCAGACCGTGGTGGACAACATCTCTGAGCGCATCGGCGAGATAGGCTTCGTGGGCGAAGACGTCTCGAGCGGCTCGATCGAATGCGTAAAGGTCGCGACGGACAGCTCGGTCATGATCGCTCCCCCTTCATTCGATATGAACGGCAGCATAAATCTTTCAGACGCCCTCTCCTGCCCGTTCATCTGGAGAGAGACGGGCTCGGCTACCAGAAAGACCTTCGAGTCGGCAGCTCTCGAGCGCGGTTTCGAGAAGGATGAATTCGAGGTAGCGGCCCTGATCGACGACATGGACGCGATCATCCGCTCTGTCGAAGCGGGACTCGGAGTATCCATCATATCCGGGAAGATCGCATCCGCCCTCGGAAACAGGGTAAAGGTCATCGAGATAAAGGACTTCAAAGAGGACCGCAGCTTTTACATGATCAAGCTCAGGAGCATATCGCTCTCGCCTGCCGCGGAGGCCTTCTCGCAATACGTAAAAGACAAGGTGACTCACAAATGAACCCTCCCGCCCTATTAAGGAGGGTATCCTGCTTTCATGAGGGCAGCGCCTGTGCGGCCCGTCAGGACGACAGTGAAAAATCACAGGACATGTTGCAGCCAGTAACGTCACACTGCTGATGTTGCTGGTTGTTTTTATGGCGGCATGACAGACCCGTGATCACGGCCTGTGCTTTTTTGCAGCGCGGCGACAATAAAACAGCCGGGGGGTTCTGTGAAATGTGAATGTGAACTGCCCCCGGCCGTTTTTCATATGCTGTAACTCTTTTTAATTTCACCGCCGTTTTCGAGATCCTTCCAGAGGAAGCGGCCGTCCTCATATATCATGTATCCGTGCCATGAATCCTCTTTCGGTATTGACACCGAACCGGGATTCATGTAGATGAAACAGCCGTGATCCTCGCAGGCAGGCACATGGGTGTGCCCGGCGAGAAGGATGTCGCCTTCATGCAGATACGGCGGCGTTTCGCCGTTGAATACATGGCCGTGCGTCGCAAAGATCATGCGGCTTCCCAGATCGATGAAGGCGTTGTCCGCTTCTATCGAGAAGTCCAGCATCATGCGGTCCACGTCGGCCTCGCAGTTTCCGCGAACGCACAGTATGTCTCCTTTGGATCCGTTCAGAAGCTCCGCCGTCTTCTTCGTGTCGTAGTCACGCGGCAGATCATTCCTCGGCCCGTGGTAGAGCAGGTCTCCCAGAAGGAGCAGTCTGTCCGCCCCTTCCTTTCTGAA
This sequence comes from uncultured Eubacteriales bacterium, assembly GCA_902793875.1. GTDB lineage: Bacteria > Bacillota > Clostridia > Peptostreptococcales > Anaerovoracaceae > Crickella. Next base: position 4,443 of record CADBFL010000046.1, read on the forward strand.
TGCTTCCAGCAGCCTGCCGCACCAGTATGCGGAACCGTGTATGTCAGATGCTATGAGGTATTTCATGCAAACTCCTTAATCGTGTATCTCTATGGTGAATCTTCCCTTCTTAGGCTTGAAGCATCCGATGACAGCTGTCTCGCAGCCCTTCTCGCCCAGCTGTTCCGTCAGCCTCGGCAGTTCGCTCTCCTTTACCGCTATCAGCAGGCCGCCGGACGACTGCGGATCGTACAGGCAGTCTGTCAGTGCCATCGTGTCAGGATCGCGTACAGGATCCTTTGAAAGGTATTCCATGACCTCTCCCCCAGTGTACTCCCTGTTGCGGTATGCGCCCGCGGGGATGATGCCCATCTTTGCCATCTCGAGCGCTTTAGGGAAGACCGGCACCTTGTGGCTGTACAGCTCGAGCGTTACATCTCCGGCCCTTGCCATCTCGGCGGCGTGGCCGATCAGGCCGAACCCGGTGATGTCCGTGCATCCGTCGACCTTAACTCCCTGCATAGCCTCCCAGGCATACCTGTTGAGGAACGCCATGGTCGCCTCGATCTCGTCATTCTCTTCTTTCGTGAGAAGATCGACCTTGGCGGCGGTCGTCAGTATGCCCGTCCCGATCTTCTTGGTGATCACGAGCATATCGCCGGCTTCGGCGCTGTTGCTGAGTATGTCGTCAGGGTGAGCGAAGCCTGTGACGGATAATCCGTATTTAGGCTCCCTGTCATCTATGCTGTGGCCGCCCACGATGGTGGCCCCTGCTTCGCAGACCTTGTCGTTGCCGCCTTCGAGTATGCCCTTCACGGCCTCGATCGGCAGAGTCGGATTAGGGAAAGTGAGCAGATTCATCGCAAGCTTGGGCTGGCCGCCCATCGCGAACACATCGCTCAGAGCGTTGGCCGCCGCGATCTGCCCGAACATGTACGGGTCATCCACGATCGGCGGGAAGAAATCCACCGTATTGATGAGAGCGATGTCATCAGTCACCCTGAAGACGCAGGCATCATCGCTGCTCTCGAATCCGACCATTATGCGCGGGTCGCTTATCTTAGGCAGACCCGACAGAATATTCGACAGGACTCCCGGTCCTATTTTGGCGCCTCATCCGCCGGCGCTCGTCATCCTCGTCAGCAGCACCTTGCCGTTTTCATCGATGAAATCCGCCTGCGCTCCGGAAACACCGCACGATGAAGCGGACTGAGCGCCGCTGCTCTCAGTCTTCTTCGGAGGCTCGATATGACACGCCAGCTTCTCCTTTGCCTCTTTCAGTTTCTTTTCATCTATGTCATTTCTCATACTTACCGTTATGATAACACCTGAAGCAGGTTTTACAAAACATTACGCTCATATTTGTTTTCTGCCGCATCCTGCCGTGAGATAATGCGCTTCTCCTATATATGACCTTCAGACAGCCTCATTACTTTTTTTAATACATCATATAGTGGTTTTTTCTATTGTTATGAGTCCCCTCCATCAGTATAATATCCACAATGATTTTGAAGCAGCCCGGTACGTCCGGGCATTTTTGAGAAAGCAGGTAAATATGGCAAAACAGAGACAGATCATTCAGATCCAGGAGAAGGTGCCTCTGGCTAAAGGGATACCTCTCTCCATCCAGCACACATTCGCAATGTTCAGCGCTTCGGTACTCGTACCGTACATTCTGGGGATAAGTCCTTCCATCGCACTTCTCATGAACGGCATCGGAACACTTATCTTTATTTTTGTCACTAAAGGAAAGGCGCCGGCCTACCTCGGTTCGTCATTCGCGTTCATCTCGCCGGCCCTTCTGGTCATATCCCAGCCCGGCCTCGGCTACAGATACGCTCTGGGCGGCTTCGTGGTCACCGGCCTTCTGATGTGCTGCGTCGCGGTGCTGATAAAATTCGTCGGCACCAACTGGATCGATGCCATCCTGCCGCCTGCCGCGATGGGACCTGTAGTAGCCCTGATCGGACTTGAGCTCGCCGGAAGCGCGGCTCAGACAGCGGGCATACTGGACGATACCGGCGCCATGGCGCAGGATCTCGACCCGAAGGCGGTCACAGTCTTCCTCGTAACGCTTCTGCTCGCGGTGTTCGGCGGAGTCCTCTACAGGGGATTCGCAAGCGCGATCGCGATCCTGATCTCTATCATAGCAGGCTATGTGCTGGCTCTCGTGTTCGGACTCGTCGACTTCTCGGCGTTCGCGTCCTCGAGCGTGTTCGAGCTGCCGGCCTTCCAGACTCCTAAATTCAATCTGCAGGCCATACTCATCATAATCCCGGCTACGCTGGTAGTCGTATCCGAGCACATCGGACACCAGGTAGTAACATCCGAGGTAGTCGGCAAGGATCTTCTGAAGGATCCGGGGCTCCACAGATCGATGTTCGCAGACGGCTTCTCGACAGCCCTCTCCGGCTGCTGCGGTTCCTGCCCTACCACGACATACGGCGAGAATATCGGGGTCATGGCCATCACAAAGGTATACAGCGTCTGGGTCATCGGAGGCGCGGCGGTCTTCTCGATCTTCCTTTCGTTCATCGGCAAGGCGTCCGCACTCATCCAGACTATACCGGGTCCTGTCATGGGCGGCGTGAGCTTCCTGCTCTACGGAATGATCGGAGCGTCCGGCATCCGCCTCATGGTCGACTCCAGGATCGACTACTCAAAGGCCCGCAACCTCGCGATGACATCCGTGGTGTTCGTCGTAGGCCTCTCGGGCATCGCCATCAACCTCGGCGATGTTCAGCTCAAGGGAATGAGCCTCGCCGCAGTAGTCGGCATGCTGCTCGGACTGGTCATGTATCTGCTCGACAAGTACAGACTCACGAACGAATATGAGGATTCGGAAAACAACGACGAAGTCCTGAAGAGCTTCTCCTCTTCGAGATAAGAATTACAGAACTGCATGTGAGCGCTTGAGTTCTTCTCAAAGTGCTCACTTTTTTTCATATCATTATGTTAGAATCTATAGGTAAAAATCAATCACAAGCGGAGGTAAAAAATGGCAAAGGAAAGGATACTCGTCATGAATCTCGGCTCGACTTCGAGCAAGATCGCGGTCTATGACGATGACAAAGAGGTGTTCAACGATACCATCAGACACAGCATGGAGGAGCTCGCTCCTTTTGGCGATGTCGTGGAGCAGTTCGGATTCAGAAAGGAAAAGATATTCGAGTCTCTTGAGAGGAACGGCGTATCGGTCGATTCCCTGACCGCCGCAGTTTCGAGGGGCGGCAATATCATCGCATGCCCTCACGGAGCGATCGATATCGATCAGGCCATGATCGACTACCTGACAAGGCCTGAAGATCTGGCCAAGCACCCGTCGATCATCGGAAGCATGATAGCGTTCGATCTCCATAAGGAAAAAGGCATCCCTGTATGCATCTACGATGCCATCGGCACCGATGAGAAGATCCCTCTCTGCAGGGTCAGCGGCGTGCCTGAGCTCCCGCATTTCACTGTCGGCCACACGCTCAACACAAGAGCCATGGCGATCAAGTGCGCAGAAGAAAAGCTCGGGAAGAAATTCGATGAGTGCACATTCATCGTGGCCCACCTCGGAGGAGGCAGCTCGATAAGGCTCTACAGGGACGGCATCAACATCGACAG
>CADBFL010000046.1:8120-19633 GCA_902793875.1 uncultured Eubacteriales bacterium
TACTCTCACAAAGAGGCCATGAAGCTCTTCCACGGCAAGGGAGGCCTCATCGCCCATCTCGGGACCGCCGACGCGCTCGAGGTCGAAAAGATGATCGACGACGGCGACGGCTACGCGAAGATCGTGTATGAAGCCATGTGCCTCAACGTTGCCAAGGATATCGCAAAACTCGCCGCCACAGTCTGCGGCAAGGTGGACAGGATCATCCTGACAGGAGGCATCTCGTACTCGAAGTTTGTATCGGAATACATCACAGAGCACGTGGATTTCATCTGCCCTGTCGAGGTCATGCCGGGCGAATACGAGATGGAAGCTCTGGCAGCGGGATGTCTGAGGGTCCTCAGAGGCGAAGAGAAGCTTCAGGATTTCGGAGAGATCGCGGCGGCCGCCAAAGACCGCATCCGCATATATCCGGGCGTCGAACCGTATACTGCGCCTGAGCGTTAGACACATTTCAATATCGTAAGCAGCAAAAAGGATGCATGTCCGGGAAGCCACGCGGCATGCATCCTCTTTTTTGCGTTTTTATGCGTTTTTCTCTGTCAGCTATTTGTATTTAGCTCCGAGCCTCTTGAAGGCTTCTTCCGATCTGAGGATCATCTTGTGGGATCCGCAGAACGAAGCTCTTACCCAGCCAGGACTTGCGAACGAAGAGCCAGGTACGATGAGGATGCCCTCTTCTTTGGCGGCCTGCACGAATTCCTTTTCGTCAGGCACAGGCGACTTGAACCAGAGATAGAAAGCGCCCTGCGGCACGATGGCCTCGAATCCGGCCTCTGTCACGATCCTGTAGAGATCCTTGGCGTTTCTGTAGTAGAAGCTGAGGTCTATCGTCGAATGCAGCGATCTTTCTACGATGAGCTCCGCGATCGTCGAAGCGTTGTTGGCTCCGAGCACTCTCTGAGCGATCTCGAGAGCGTGAGCGAGCTCGTCGGCTCCGTCCGCGCAGTTCGGGACAGCCGCGTAGCCGATACGGACTCCCGGCATCGAAAGAGACTTCGACCACGAATAAGCAATGATCGTGTCGGCATAGATCTCAGGCAGGAATTCCACCTTCTTGTCTACGTATACGAGTTCTCTGTAAGGTTCGTCGGAAATGATATAGATAGGGTGCCCGTATTCCTTCTCTGCCTCTCTCAGTACTTCTGCGACTGCTTCGAGAGACTCTCTTGAATAGATAGCTCCGGTCGGGTTGTTAGGATTGTTTATGATGATGGCTTTTACGTCCGGTTCGAGGATCTCTTTGAGCTTCTTTGCGTCAGGCTCGAAACCTCCTGCGTAGTTAGGCGGGACTACCAGCGTGTCTGCAAAGAAGTTTTTTGCCCAGTTGGCGTATTCTACAAAGTACGGTGCGAAGGCCACGACCTTGTCTCCCGGATCGAGGATGCACTTCATGATGATGTTGATTGCATAGCCCGCGCCGGCCGTCATGATGATGTTCTCCATCTTGAAGTAATCGCCGAATCTCTCGTTGAGGTTGTCTGCTACAGCCTGACGCGTCGATTCAAAGCCGGCGTTGGACGGATACGAATAGACCAGATGCGGGTCCACTTTCGAATTGATATAGTCCAGAGCCTTATATACTTCGACAGGCGGATGCGGTGACGGATTGCCGACGCTGTAGTCGTATACGTTCTCAGCTCCGCGCTCCTTGGCCATTTTCTTACCTTCCTCAAACATCGCTCTGATAGCCGAGCTTCCCGCGAGGAAAGGTTCCATGCTTTTTGATAACATTCTTTTACCTCCTGAAGTAAAAAAATCATAAAAAAAGGTTTTGAGTGCTAACGTTCTCTCAAGTCGGGAATATATACCCCCTTTTGAGATGATTGTATCACATTCAGCCTTGCATTATCTCGCTTTTTCACCGATAATTATCACAGCGATTGTATCCTTTTAGTACAAAAGAGAAAGACAATTACAATCAGTATCCAACTTCAGATTTTTACGGAGGAATTATCATGTCATCATATGATTGGGAAAAGTTCGGATTCCATATTCCGGAGATCATGCTTCCTAAGGAAGGCACCGATTATTACAAATGGGCTGTAGTCGCCTGCGACCAGTTCACGTCCGAGCCGGAGTACTGGGAGAAAGTCGAAGAGATCGTCGGCGACGCTCCGTCGACTCTCAGGCTCATGCTCCCTGAACTCTACCTCGACAAGCCGGGCGAAGCAGAACGCATCAAAGACGTCCGCGCAACGATGGACAAGTACCTCGCTGACGGCACTCTCAGGAAGATGGAGCCGGGCTGCATGCTCATCAGAAGAACAGCCGAGGGACGCACGCGTCTCGGACTCGTGATCGCTACGGACCTTGAGGCATACGACTTCAGCAAGGGATCGAATTCCCTTACGAGAGCCACCGAGGGCACAGTTGTCGAGCGCATACCGCCTCGCCTCAGGATCAGAGGAGACGCTCCTATCGAGATGCCTCATATCCTCATCCTCATAGACGACCCTGAAAAGACTGTCATCGAGCCTCTCGTCAACCAGCAGAGAGAAGTCATCTATGACACGGATCTCATGATGGACGGCGGCCACATCACAGGCTCCTTCATCAAAGAAAAGGATCTCGAGGGCGCAAGGGAAGCTCTTTCGAAGCTTTACGACAAGGCCGAAGAGAAATACGGCAAGGGCCATGTGATCTTCCAGGCCATGGGAGACGGCAACCACTCGCTCGCCACAGCCAAGACCGCATGGGAAAACATCAAGAAGACTCTCTCTCCTGAGGAGATCGAGGGCCATCCTGCAAGATACGCTCTCTGCGAGATCGAGAACATCCACGACGACGGCATCGTTTTCGAGCCTATCCACAGAGTCATCTTCGCAAGCAAGGGCCAGACCGGAATGCAGCTCGTCGAAGAAACAGTAAAGCTCCTCGACAAGGCGAACGGCAAGGCATATCTGGCTGAAGAAGGCGCTGCTGTACCTGATGGCGCGTTCGGCATCCCTTACGTAACAGGCGAAGGCAGAGGCCTCATCATAGTCGAGAAACCTTCGAACAAGCTCGAGGTCGGATGCCTCCAGCACGTGCTCGATATCATGGTCAAGGAGAACAAGGACTGCGATATCGACTACATCCACGGTACAGCCGCGGTCGAGAAGCTCTCTGCAAGAGAAGGCAACGCCGGCTTCTTCCTTCCTCCGATGGATAAGTTCATGCTCTTCCCTGCAGTGGCTGCAGACGGAGCGCTTCCTAGAAAGACGTTCTCCATGGGAGAAGCAAACGAAAAGAGATACTATATTGAGTCGAGGTATATCGCAAAATAATGGATCAATCATCGGGACTTAAGATCGTTAACGGCATACTCAAGGAGTATACCGGGCAAAGCAGCGACGTCATAATACCGGATAAAGTGAAGGGCATCTCGAGCGCAGTCTTCAAGGACCGCCATGCCCTTCGCTCGGTCATTCTTCCGGCCGGTCTTGAAACTATTGAGTCACGCTGCTTTGACGGCTGCGATGGCCTGACGACCGTCATGTTTTCGAGCGGTCTGACAAAGATAGGCAAGTACGCATTTGCGGGATGCAGCAATCTGAAGATCCACAGGCTGCCTGCGGGTCTTGAAGAGATCGGGGCCTATGCCTTCAAGGACTGCACTTCGCTTTCATCCCTTGAGATACCTGAAAGCGTCAGAGAGATCGGAGTCGGTGCGTTCGACGGATGCACCTGCCTTACAAGCGTGCGCATGCCGGGCAGATATACATCTGTCGCATCAGCGTTCGGCACGCATCCTTTCACCGGCTGCACTGAGCTCAAGATCTATGCTCCTGCAGGCAGCGAGGCCGAAAAGTGCGGCATGGACAACGGCATCCAGGTCATCAACATAAGCGCGAGGGATCCGGCCGCCCCGGCAGGAGGCGCAAAAGCAGCCGCCGGCAAGACCGCGAGCAACGAAGCTCTTGATGCGGCGTACTCCGGAAAGCCTAAAACTCCGGCGAAACGCTCTGCGCCGGCCGGAAAGATAAAGTTCGGTTTCGGGACTCCCGATTCCGCAGGCAGCGCCGCTGCAGAAAAGCTTGCTTCCGGCAGGGCCGCTGCAGAAAGGGCCGAGGCCGAAAGACAGGCCGCGCTCCGCAGAGAGCAGGAAGAAAAAGAGAAGCAGAAGACATACGACGAAGCTGTCAGCCTGTACGAAAGCGGCGCTGAAAGCGACATGCAGAAAGCGGCCGAGATGATGCGAAGCCTCGGTTCCTTCGGTGATTCACGCCGGAGGGCGAGAGAATTCGCGGGAGTCCTGAAGAAGAAACAGAAAGAAACCAGAAAGGCAGAGGCCGAAAAGGCAAGGCAGGACCGGATCCGGGCCGCCGAACTGAAAAAGGCCGCTGCGCAGGAGCAGACCGCTGAGAGCAGCGTCTCCGCTTCGCAGAAGCCTTTTGACGGACCGGCAAAGGCCGCCGCTCCGACGAAGCCGGCTAAGCCGGCGCCCGGAAGCGCAGTACGGTCTGAGCGTAAAGGCATGTCTCTGCCGAGGCCGGATATCAGCCGCAAGGCAGTCATCATCATTCTGGCGGTCGTGGTGGCGATCGGAGCCGGCATAGGAACGGCTTTCTATATCAGCTCGCACCGCGGTTCCGGCGGCGGAGGCGGCGGAGGCTATACTCTGACGCTCGAGGATTACATCAACAGCAACGACGCGGCTAAGCAGCAGCTGGTGCAGTCGGTCGAAGGCACCGATGTCATCATATCCGTTTCGGGCAATACGCTCATCTACACCTATGATCTGAGCGCTTCAAACAGCATGACGCCTGAGATCGCCGAGAGCGAAGAGCTGAAGCAGTCGCTCGGCGAGACTCTCGACGCCAGCGACGAGCAGTTTACGGAGCTGTGCTCAGGGCTCGAAAAAGACACCGGCATAAGCGGTGTCTCTGTAGAAGTCCTGTTCAAATACGGTGACGATGTCCTGCTCACGAGAACATACACCTCTGAGGGGAGGCAGCAATAGCTGCTCCTCCTCTTTTTTTTACTCCTTATCGTCATCGACCGTAATGGCCCCGGTCCTGAATATGATCTTTGACGTTCCTGCCGCATCCGCCGCCTTGCCGCCGTAGAACACATCCACGCTGTCTGCAGCGCAGAGCATGTTGAACTTAGCGATCATTTCAGTAATGCCGCTGCCCTCGAGCTGTCCGACAAAGGCCTGTATGCCCTCTTTGTTGAACCTGTCCATTCCGTTCGCCAGCTGCCATGCTCCGACCTCGGCCGCTGCCGTGCCGTCCGCAAGAGCATTCACTCCCTTAAGAAGCTCCGTGGTCCCGGTGCTGAACTGACTTGTGCCGTCCGCAAGCTTACGGGCTCCGCTGCTTACCTGAGCAGCTCCGTCCTCAAGGACTGCCGCGCCTTTTGCCAGTTCTGATGTTCCGTCCTTGAACCTGGCTGTACCGTCTGCAATCTTTCCTGCCGCATCATCGATGGTAAGCGCGCCCTTACTGAGTTCCTTGCCGCCCTCATCCAGCAGTTCTGAATTTTTCGCAAGTTCGCCGGCTCCGCTCTCGAGCTCGGCGGCTCCGTCATTGAGCTGAGAAGTTCCTTTGCTGAGTTCCTTGCCGCCCTCATCCAGCAATTCAGAATTTTTCGCAAGTTCAGTGGCTCCGCTTTCGAGTTCGGCAGCTCCTTCATCGATCTGAACGACTCCGTCCTGAAGCGCATTGGCGAGCACCGCCATCACTCCCGTGGAAGCCAGCAACACAGTCGCCGTAGCGTCGACAGCCCTGGCCTGTTTCTTTACGGTTCCGGCCGTGCTGCTCGCATCTACGGCCTTATCCGCTATATTGCCGAGAGAAGAATTTCCCGCGTTTTCATTTCTGTTCGCTGCCGACAGCGTTCCCTGCAGCGCATCTATGCTGCTGCTGACCTCGTCCGCGCTCGATGACGCATAGTCGACGCTGTCCACATAAGACTCCACGCCGGCAAGATATGAGTCAAGGCTGTCGAGCTCTGAGATCGCGCTGTCGATCAGAGCCCTCTTCCCTTCATCCTGAACGAGTTCCCTTGCAGCCTGGAGCTGGCCCCGGTATGAAGCGATCGAGCCCCTGTATCCGGCAGCTCCGCCGCTTATTCCGGATCCTTCAGCAGAAAGACCGTCGAGCATGGCGTTCATCTCATCTGCAGCACCTGCGGCAGAGTCCGCCCCGCTCTCTGCGACCCTCAGATCTGAACTGACGCTGCGCCTTCCCGCAAGTCCCTGTAAGTCATCAGCTACCTCCAGAGTCTGTCCTTCAAGCTTTTCTGCATTCCTTTCGAGGAGAAGTGTCTCGACCTTCATGATAGCCGCTTCTGCAACAACTGCGTCAGCAGCGACCGAGAGAAGACGGGAAGCTTTTCTGAACTTTCCGGTCCCTTCCTTCAAAGCAGCGGTTCCCTCCGCAAGCTTGCCGACACCCTCGTTGAACTGCGACATGCCCCTGCTGTACTCAGCAGTTTTTTCTCCGAGTAACGACGTGCCGCTGTGCAGCTCGACAGTCCCATCTGCGAGCTTGCCGACGCCCTCGTTGAACTGCGACATGCCGTTGCTGAATTCAACGCTTTTGCCCCCGAGAAGAGAAGTGCCGTCGTGCAGCTGAGTCGCGCCGTCCGCAAGAGTCCCTGCATTTTTATCCAGCAGCTTCGTACCGCCTTTGAATTCTTTTGTGCCGTCATGAAGCTGGCTGCTGCCGCTTGCGAGCTGCGAAGCTCCGTTGTCCAGCTGGTACACGGCGTCAACGATCCCGACGGATTCATTTCGCATCCGGTTCGTTCCGGCCGCGATCTGCGATATGCCGTTCGCAAGTTCGCTGCTGCCGCTGACGAGCTGATTGGCAGCTGACGAGAGCTGCGCAAGGCCGGACTCAAGCGCGGCCGCCATGCCCGCGGCGTCATCAGTCATCTCTTCTATGCCGCTTTCAGCCAGAAGACCTGTCATGGCAATGGAATAGGTGCCGTCTATCCTGAAAGAATCGGTATTCGCTTTTATCACTACGTCTTCGGGTATCCCGAGCGGGCCGTCCCCTACTCCGAGGTTTTCTTTCATTCCCGGCAGAGCGTATCCCATGACTATGCTGGAATCCCCGTTATTTATGACTTTTCCGTTTTCGACTCTTATATTGCTGAAATATTCGTTGCTGAGAGAAACTCCGCTCGCCATCATGTACGGATGCGTCATCGGGCCGTCGCCGACGTTCACCATGCTGCTCACGTCGTAGTCGAAATGTATCTCTATCTCTCCGGACTTGCCCGCGATCTCGCCGGCAGAGACTTTTTTGCCGTCAAGATAATACGATACTTTCACATCGACAGGCAGGCTGCGGTCGGACGTGCCCTGATATCTGATGCTGTTGCCGTTCGACGCCCACGAAACTTTTGCGCCGTCTCTTTTGAATTTCTCCGATCCAGATACGTTCTCTATATCGCTGAGATACGAAACATCCTCGATCGTATCCTCTCCGTTGCTGTGCAGGAGCTCGTCGACCAGGACCTTTTCGGTCGCTCCGTCAGCCGATTTGATGACGAACACCGTTTCTTCCTTGTCTGTTCTTTCTATGGTGGTCTCGGCGTATGCAGGCGCACCGAAAGACAGCCCCGCTGCGCCCGATATCAGCGCCAGCGAGAGGACCGAAGCGATCATTCTGTTTTTTAAGCGTCTCTTGTCCATCTCTGTGTCAGATAAGCCTCTCTCTGCGGCAGTCCCAATATGCATATATCCGAACAATTATAACACACAACACCACATATAGTATAGTGTTTTGCGCGTCAAATCGCCTTTTCTTCTTCTTTTTTCCCCTTCCCGGACGGCGTTCCGAAGCTGAATGACCTGATGACGAGACTGTCGAAAGTCATCAGGAACCCCGGAAGCACGAACAGCACGGCAAAGAGCGAGCAGAGCGTGCCTCTTCCGAGCAGCAGACCCTCCTGGGACACCATGCCCTGTGACGAGAATATCCACATCAGAAATCCCATGACCGACACTGCCGTAGCCGACGTCAGTATGGCGGCGGTGTTGTCCGTCACGGTCTTTATGACGCTTTCACGCGGAGCAAGGCCGTTCACGTTTCTGTTTTCCCTGTATCTCTGAGTGAACAGTATCGCATAGTCCACGGTAGCTCCGAGCTGCACCGAGCTTATTATCAGATACGAGATGAAATACAGCGTAGAGCCCGTCACATAGGACATCGACAGATTGATCCAGATCGCGGTCTCTATGGTCAGGACCAGTATGACAGGCAGCAGAAGGTTCTTCATCGTGAACAGCAGGACCACGAACACCGCCAGTATCGCGATAAGATTCACCTTCAGCCTGTCTCCGGTCACGACCTTTTTAAGATCGTAAAAACAGACGCCTGTGCCGGTCAGATGATACTCTCCCGGATAGTAGTCCTCGCAGGTCTTCTGTATGTCTTCGATAAGCCTGAATGTCTCATCGCTCTCAGTCGGAACAGCGACGGAGATGACCATCCTCTCATATCTGTCCGAATGGAACTGCTTCGTCATGTCATCCGGAAGCACGTCTCCCGGCAGAGCCGGCCCCACGACTGAAACGGATGCCAGCACGGATGTGACCCGCTTATCTGCTTCAAGGTCTCTTACAAGAGCGTATTCCTTGCTTTTCTCTCCGCGCGGGACCATGAGCACGTATGTATCGCTGTCTCCGAACGCTTTATTGAGCTTGATCTCATCGGCGCCCAGCCTTGTATCAGGTCCGTAGATGTGTGTGCCGCCGTACCAGAAGTCGTTGCTGATGCTCCCGAAAAACGAAGGGATCACAAGGATCACGAACACTATCATCATTGGTTTTGTCACCATGCAGACGAGCTTTCCAAATCCTTCGAAAGACGGGAGGAGCCTCCGGTGCTTCGTCTTCTCTATCCACCTGTATGTTCCGAGTATGACCCCCGGCATGAACACCAGCGTCGTGAGCAGGCTTATGGCGACTCCTTTTGAAAGCGCGATGCCCAGATCCGCTCCGAGAAGGAACCTCATCGTGGCAAGTGCAAGGAAGCCTATCACCGTTGTGATGCCGCTCGACATTATCGACGATGACGAGAGCACGAGAGCGTCCACCATCGCCTCTTCAGGCTCCGCATTCTTTCTGCATTCCTCGAATCTGTGGATGAGGAATACCGAGTAGTCCAGCGCGACCGCCATCTGAAGCACGACTCCCGTGGCGTTCGTCACGAAGGATACCTTTCCGAATATGAGATTCGTGCCTGAATTGATGATGACTCCTACGCCGAGTCCGAAAAGCACTATGAAAGGTTCGGCCCATGAAGGAGTCGTGACGGCGAGCACGAACAGAAGGAAGATTATCGCGATCACCGTGATGAGAACTACTTCCCTGACTGTATTTACGGTCGCGACCACCGTTATGACGGCGCTTCCGGTCATCAGGTTGTCTTCGCCTATCAGATCGTAGAGTTCCGGTATCACATCGAGCTGTTTATCCGAGTCGACCGTGACATTGAAAAGCGCGTTTCCGTCTTTATAGAATGCGTCGAGCATGCTCTTCGGATACATCTCAAGAGGCATGTCGGCGGGCATCATGGAATCTATCCACATGACGGACATCACGCCGTCGACCGACTCGATCTTCCTCTTGTATTCGAGAGCCTCGGTCTTGCTCACATCGCGCAGCATTATCCTCACGTTGGGTATGTCGCCGTCGAATTCCTTTTCCATCAGATCCATGGCGACGATGGAGGGTGACTCCTGAGGAAGGTAATTCAGGATGTCGTAGTCAACAAAAACCTTAGGATACATCAGCGCGCTCACGACAGTTATGACCGCGAATGCAGCCATGATGATCTTTCTGTATTTAACTACCTTGCTGTAAAATGCCCTTCTCATACGGAGTTATGATAACACGCGGCAGCGCCTTCTGACATCATTCTTTCAGTATTTTTAAAAAAACCGGACTCCGCAGAGTCCGGCATGAAAGCTGCCTCGCCTCTTATTCCGGTTTAGCAGGAGGTTCTCCTTCAGGAGGCGTCCCTCCCGGGCCTCCCTGACCTCCGTCAGGAGGAGCCTGGCCGTCTCCCGGAGCGCCTCCCGGGCCTCCGCCCGTGCTCTCCGTCTTTATCTCGAAGGCCTCGCCTGTCGATGCAGAGCCTTCCTTGTATTCACTGCCGTCGACATAAAGCTTGTGTCCGTTCAGGTCTATGGCAGACCCCTTTGCTACAGTAAGCCCGGATACGTATGAATCGGCCGTGAGCTTCCATGTGCTGCCCTCTTCGATCTCGACATATACATCGCCCGTCTGTCCGTCAGGATTAACCGCTCCTGTGAACGAGGACTTGTCCTTCAGATACAGGTTCAGCGCGGACACTTCATCTACAAGGATATTTCCGTCGATGACCTGCTTCGAGGCCGTCAGTTCGACCTTGCCGCCGTTCGAGCCTTCGCTGCCCCAGCCTGCCGCTTCAGCTCTCAGGAACACTCCGTCCTCATCCTCGTTTTTGATGGTATTGCCGGTCAGCGAGATCTTCGTCGCGGTATTGTTCACGAAGAAGACGTCTCCGTTTTTGTTGGTGATCGTGCTGCCGCTTGCGGTGAATGACGAAGTTCCTTCATCGGCGTCGCCAGACATCGACTGGTAGATCATGACAGCCTGATATGTATCGGACTTGTCGCTGTTCTTTTTGTTATTGTCCGCGACCATCGTGACATCCTTTAAAGTCACCGAGTTCTTACGCCCTGTGACGCCGTCGATTCCATGTAAGCGCTGCTGACGGTGATATCGGCCGTCGAGTATATGACAGGCGAGCCCATGCCGCTCGTCTTATAGTAACCTTTATCGACTGTCACCGTGCCGCCCCCTCTGTCGGATCTTATGGCCGCCGATGACCTTCCGGACGTATTGATCGTCAGGTTCTCGGCATTCATGGTGCCGCCTCCCGTCGTCATCAGACCGCCCGAGCAGTCGCCCTGAGTCTCGATGACGGAATCCGACACGTTCACTTCAGTCCCCTCTCCGTATGAGAACACGGCGTTCGCATGCGTGCCGTTCGTCTCGATCAGAGAATCCTTTATCGCAAGAGTCCCCTTTTCCGTTGTGAACACCGCCGAGTTCTCTCCGTAAAAGTCCGACTCGTCTCCGTCGGCGTCTCCCGTCTTGGTCACTCCCGTGTTCGAGTACTCCTTTGTCTCGCCGCTGACCTCGATCGCGTGCTCCCCGTCCTGATCGCTGCTGATCTCTTCGTTCACTGTGATATCCTCTTTGCTGAGGTATGCGGCCTCAGAGCTGTCCGCCGTATCCGATGTCTCAGTCGTTTTCTGCGCGCCGCATCCGCACATGACGAGAATAAGAGAAGCGGTCACTGCCGCGGCGATGAGTCTTCTTATATCCTTTCCCGTTTTCATAGCGCCTCCTTTTTTCTGTGAGCATGCGCCTCCTCTGCCGGAGGCGTCGCTTTATCTTTTATCCGGAGTATAAGGCCTGTAGTTAAAACGAACCTAAAATGCGAAGAGCGGCCCCGCGGGGACCGCTCTGCTGTCCGTCATTTCACGTCGCTGTTTCAGGTCATTTTACGGTAAACTTCTGA
>CADBFL010000047.1 GCA_902793875.1 uncultured Eubacteriales bacterium
CTCTCCGCTTGCGGACCGCAAGGTCAGCGTCAGGATGTTTTCGGATCTGGAGCTTGCGATAGACCTCATCTATAATCCGTACAGGACGAAGTTTCTGCAGGACGCGAAGAGGCTCACCCGCTGCAATACAAAGTCCGGCATGGACATGGTGATAGTACAGGCCATCGCCTCGCTGGACGTATGGTACGGAAATGAGTCAGACCCCGAAGACATCGAGCTCATGCTCAGGAAGATCAAGCGCAAGCTGCTCGAAAGCCAGCTCAATGTGGTGGCGGTCGGGCTGCCGGGCTCGGGCAAGACCACCATATTCAGGCGCTATGCATATGAACTGGGCCTGAAGTTCATCGATACCGACGAAGAGACTGAGAAGCTCATGGGACAGCCAATAGCCGAAGTCCTCTCGGATTACGGCATAGGAGAGGAATACTTCAGAGCAATGGAGCATCAGGCGGTAAAGGATGCCGCCGTGACGAGAGGGTCTGTCATAGCCACGGGAGGAGGCACGCTGCTGAATCCTCTGAACCGCGACTTCCTCAAGGCCAACGGGATAGTGATATACGTGAAGAGGCCTCTCGACATGCTCAACATGCTCAACATCAAAGGCAAGCCTCTCAGCGTAAATTTAGACCTGACGAAGCTGCTCAGCGACAGGGACGGGATATACCGCAGGACCGCAGACATGGTGCTGCTCAATTCAAGGATATTCGGCGATATAAAAGCCAGGACCGGAGAAGGAAATTCGTACAACTACGAGCTCAAGGGATTTGTGTATTTCATTGCCCGCAGGGTGCAGAAATACCTGAACGGGCTCGCGGCAGACATCTGGACATAGGAGGAAGCAAATGAAACACAGACCGACAATGCTGATGATACTCGACGGATTCGGCATCAGAGAAGAAACTTACGGAAATGCGATAGCCGCAGCGAAAAAACCTGTGCTCGACAGGCTGTTTGCGGATTATCCGTTCATCACCATAGAAGCGAGCGGCGAGCCGGTCGGACTGCCTGCGGGGCAGATGGGGAACTCCGAGGTCGGACATCTCAACATCGGAGCCGGCAGCGTCGTTTACCAGAATCTTCTGCGCATCTCAAGATCGATAGAGTCGGGCTCATTCTTTGAGAACGGCCCTCTTCTCGGAGCGATGAAGAACGCAGCCGAAGGACACACCCTGCATATCATGGGCCTTGTGTCCGACGGCGGAGTCCACAGCCACTACGAGCACCTGATAGCCACGATCGACATGGCAAAGCGCAGCGGAGTGAAGGATGTGGTCGTCCACTGCTTCCTCGACGGCAGGGACGTGCCGCCGAAAAGCGCGATGACATGGCTCGGACCTCTTGAGGAATACCTGAAGAAAGAGGGCATCGGAAGGATCGGAGTCATCTCCGGCAGATTCTACGCCATGGACAGAGACAAGAGATGGGAGCGCCTGGTAAGAGCGTATGACGCGCTCACTCTGAGCGAGGGGCTCAAGGCCTCCTGCGCGCAGGAGGCGATCGACGCTTCGTATGCGAAAGACGAGGCAGATGAGTTCGTACAGCCGACAGTGGTGAACGCCGCGCCGATCAAAGACCGTGATTCGGTGATATTCATAAACTTCAGGCCTGACAGGGCGAGAGAGATAACAAGAGCCCTTGTCGACCCTGACTTCGACGGATTCGAAAGAAAGGCCTTCCCTGAAGATCTGACATACGTATGCATGGCCGAATACGACGCGACGATGCCGAACGTGACCGTGGCGTTCCCTCCTGAAGAGGTGGATCCTACTCTCGGCAAGACCATCGCGGACCTCGGGCTCAGGCAGCTCAGGATCGCCGAGACCGAAAAGTACGCTCACGTTACGTTCTTCTTCAACGGAGGAGTCGAGGAGCCGAACAAAAATGAAGACAGGATACTCATCCCCTCGCCTAAGGTCGCGACATATGACCTGCAGCCTGAGATGAGCGCTCCTGAGGTCGCCTCAACGGTCATCGAAAAGATCAATGAGGACATATACGATCTTATCATCCTGAACTTCGCAAACCCTGACATGGTAGGCCACACCGGAGTCTTCGACGCCGCAGTAAAGGCGATCGAGACACTTGACGGACTGGTCGGGAACATCGCCGAAGCCATACTCGCGCGCGACGGACAGATACTCCTGACAGCCGACCACGGCAACGCCGACTACATGATAGATGATGAGGGCAAGCCTGTCACGAAGCACTCCACCTCGAAGGTGCCGCTGTGCCACATCTGCAAAGAACCTGTGCCTTTCAAAAGGGATACCGGCAAACTGGCGGACATAGCGCCGACGCTCCTTACGCTCATGGGTCTTGAAGTGCCGGCCGGCATGGAAGGCGACGTACTCGTATAATGGGGTTCAATGACGAACAGCTGAAAGCAATAGAGACGGTCGACAGGTCTGTGCTCGTATCCGCTGCGGCGGGCTCGGGAAAGACCACCGTCCTTATTGAGCGCATCATCCGCATAATCCTTGAGGGAAGGGCAAATGTGGATGAGATGCTTGTCGTGACATTCACCAACGCCGCCGCGTCCGAGATGAGGCTGAGGCTCGCCAGGGCCATCAGGGACAGGATAAGAGAGCATCCGGAAGACGCGGCCCGCATGAGGGATCAGCTCTCGAGGCTGTACAGGGCGTACATCTCGACCATGAACAGCTTTGCCGGCAGAGTGATAAAGGAATTCTTTCATGAGACCGATCTTGAGCCGCAGACAGGCGTATGCGACGAGGTCACGGGAGAGCTTCTGAGAAGAGAAGCGGCCGCTGACCTTCTCGAGGACGCCTTCGCGGATGATTCCATAATAGAGGGCGGAAGCTTCAGGGAGTTCATGAGGCTGTACAGCAGCGACAGAAACGACACCGCATTCACCGAGGGCCTGCTCAAATCCTATGAGGCGCTCCGCACCATGCCGGATTACTTCGAATGGGCTCTTGAAAAGGCAGAGCTTCTCAGGGTCACGAAGGACAGCTTTGAAGGCTCGGAGCTGCAGAAGATGATCACAGATGATGCGAGGGCGGCTTTCGGAAAGATCATGGAAGGCTTCGCAAGGCTGAGGGAGATCTTCGATGAAGCCGGACTGTCTGACTGGTATGAAGAAAAGATCCTGATACAGGAGGACGCCGTGCATGCGGTCCTGTCCGAACTGAACAGGCGGCCGTTTGCGCCTGACATGGAAGCGCTCATAGACGCCTATCCGTCTGTCATTCTGAGAGCGGGAAAGGACCGGAAGGAAGCCTACGAGCCTGTCAGGGACGAGATCAAGTCGATCAGGGACAACATCAAAAAGCAGATCGAAGGATTCAAAAACAGATACCTCCTGCCGGACTTTGAGACAAGGCTCGAGGAGATGAACGCGACATACGGATACACCGTATACTACATCCGTCTTCTCGGTGAATTCGAAAAGAGATATGAAGCGAAGAAGCGGGAGCGTAAAGTCATGGACTTCGCCGACCAGGAGCACTGCGCGGTGCAGATACTCAAAAATGACGATGCGGCGGAGGTGATGCGCAAACGCTTCAGGTATATATTCGTGGACGAGTATCAGGACACGAACAACATACAGGAACGCCTCATAAGCCGCGTCTCAAGACCTGACAACGTGTTCAGGGTAGGTGATGTCAAGCAGAGCATATACAGATTCAGACAGGCCGAGCCGGCCATATTCGAAAGACTGTACGCGAAATACAGCGATCCTGACGAGCGGGACGGCATGGTGATCGATCTGGGGATGAACTTCAGGACGAACGACAGGACGATCAGATACATCAACCATGTATTCGACAGGATCATGGAAGGCTACGATGAAAACGCCCGCCTGTACACCGGGATCAGAGACTGCCCGGATGAATACGACTTCATGCCGGAGGTCCATCTGCTCATAGAAGACGGAGACAGCGGCGAAGAAGAGGAGATCTCCGATCCGGAGATCGACGAGCTCAGCAAGGAGGAGGCGGAGGCCGCGTATATCGCGGACCTTGCGGCATCCATCATAGGGACTGAGTTCTACGATACCGCGACAAAGACCGTCCGCAGGGCCGAAGCCCGCGACATCGCCATCCTTTTAAGAGCGGTCAGCGTCAGGGGAGAGATAGTAAGCCGCGCTCTCAGAGAGCGGTCGATAGAACCGCACATAGAGGATTCCGAGGACTACTTCGATACTGTGGAGATAAGCATAGCGATGTCGCTTCTGCAGTGCATCGACAATATGAAGAGGGACGTGCCTTTTATCGCGGTCCTCCACTCCGAGGTCTTCGGATTCGGGCCGGAGGAGCTGGCGCGCATAAGGATAGACTGCGGCGACAGGCGCATCCCGTACTGGGACGCCTTCGCGCGCTACGCGAAGGACGGTCCCGCAGGAGAACTCAGAGACAGAGTTGCAGCGGCGGAGTCGAAGATGCTCGAATGGAGGATGCTGTCGCGCATGCTTCCGCTCGACGATTTCGTATGGAAGGTGCTGGTGGATTCGGGATACTACAGGATGGCCGGCGCGATGAGCGGGGGAGCCCGCAGGCAGGCGAACCTCAGGTATCTCGCTGACAGAGCTGCGGCGTTCAGCAAGGACCGCGTGGCGTCGCTCAGCACGTTCATCACATTCCTCGACGTGCTTCGCAGCAAGAAGATCAAAAATACTCAGACATCGATGGCCGGCAGGGATGACAACGTGGTGAGGATATCCACGATACACAAGAGCAAGGGCCTCGAATTCCCGTTCGTCATCGTCGGAGGGCTCGGACACAGGTTCAATTTCTCTTCAAACGAGATGAAGTTCAGCTTCAGCTCTGACATAGGAGTGGGCATGCCTTATGTCGATCCTCAGAGAAGGTTCTGGAGATCGACGCTGCTGCAGCGCGCGATCACCGAAGATACGAGAAGAGATGAATACAGGGAAGAGCTGAGGCTGCTTTATGTCGCAATGACGAGAGCCAGAAACAGGCTGCTTCTGACAGGCACAGTGAAGAGCGAAGAGGAGCTGACGAAATACGCGCCGAATCCGGGAAACTATCTGAAAGCCATGCAGGATGTCCTGAGATCGGGCTTCAATACGTATACTGTGTCGCCTCTGGTGCTGAAAATGAAAAGAACTGAGAGCAGCGCGCGGGGCGGCCGGGGCAGTCTTGCCGGAAGAGAGCTGACCGCAGACGGGAAGAAGCTGTATGACGAGATAGACAGAAGGTTCAGCTACAGATATCCTTATGAAGAAGATCTGACAGCTAAGGCCAAGTGGTCCGTCAGCGCCGTGCGGAAGGAGGAACTCGGGAAAGCGAAGCCTTCAGAAGAAACGGAAACGGATGTGAAGGTGTCGAAAGCGGACGATGAGATCGTCAGGCTCTGGGATTCGAACGAGCGCAGGAAGCGCGCTTCAGCCGCAGATATAGGGATAGCCTATCACAGGATCATGGAATTCATCGATTTCAGCAGAGTGTGTGATGAAGACGGCATCATCGACGAAGCGTATATTGCCGAAAGAGCGGAGTTCCTGAGAGACCGCGGCGCGATCGAAGAGGATGTGTACCGCTCGCTCGATCTTTCGAAGGCAGCGGATTTCTTCGCTATGGACATAGGACAGAGGGCCGTGAGAGCGGCAAAGGCGGGGACGCTCAGAAAGGAGAAGCCGTTCACGCTGAAGACCGCAAGAGGCGGCAGGGAGATGCTCGTGCAGGGCGTCATAGACTGCTGCTTCGAGGAGGACGGCAAAATGATACTCGTCGACTACAAGTCGAACTACATGGATCCGCGCAGGCCGCGGGAGGAAGAGCTGGCCCGGCTCAGGAACGAATACGGTGTCCAGATCGAGCTCTACAGCGAGGCCATACGGAAGGGGAGCGGGAAAGAAGTGGCAGAGGCATATCTCTGGCTCTTTGCCGCAGACGAGGCTCTGGCCATGATGTAGACGATGACAGGACAAACAAAGAGACCGCGGATCGCGGTCTCTTTTGCTTTGTGCGTTTTACGCTTAAAGAGTCATCTTATACAAGACCCTGAGCCATCATAGCCTCGGCAACTCTCTCGAATCCAGCGATGTTAGCGCCAGGAACCAGAGCGTTCTTGTCGTTGTAGTATGTCTCACCTGCCTTAGCGCAAGCGCTGTAGATGTTCTTCATGATCTGGTGGAGCTGATCATAGACAGCCTGGTGCTGGAATGCAGTGTGACCTGCGTTCTGGCCCATCTCGATGCAGGAGCAGGCAACGCCGCCGGCGTTAGCTGCCTTAGCAGGACCTACAGCTGTCATGTTCTCGATCAGATACTCGAGAGCATCGTTTGTCGTAGGCATGTTAGCGCCTTCGCAGTAGAACTTGCAGCCGCCCTCAACGATCTGCTTAGCATGCTCCATGTGAACGTCGTTCTGCATAGCGCATGGGATGAACATATCGATCTTGCAGCCTGTGTCCTGAGCAACGCCCCAAGGCTTCTTGCCTGCGAAGAACTTAGCGCCAGGGAACTTCTCAGCATAAGGAGCGCAGATGTTCTTTCCGGAGCTTCTGAGCTCGAGCAGGTAGTCGACCTTCTCCTGAGTTGTGATCCCGTCAGGATCGTAGATGTATCCGTCCGGTCCCGAAATGGTCACGCACTTGGCGCCGAGCTCCCAGAGCTTCCATGCTGTTCCCCATGCAACGTTACCGAAGCCGGAGATAGCAACATTCTTGCCCTTGAAGTCTTCGCCGTTTGCCTTCAGCATTTCCTCTGCGTACCATACGATACCGAATCCTGTAGCCTCAGCTCTGCCGAGGAGTCCGCCGTAAGGGATCCCCTTGCCTGTGAGAACGCCTTCATACTTGTCAACGATTCTCTTATACTGTCCGAAGAGGTAACCGATCTCTCTTGCGCCTACGCCGAGGTCGCCGGCAGGAACATCCGTGTTAGGGCCGATGTGTCTGTAGAGCTCTGTCATGAATGCCTGGCAGAATCTCATAACTTCTGCATCGCTCTTGCCGTTTGGATCGAAGTCCGAACCGCCCTTGCCGCCGCCGATAGGAAGACCTGTCAGGGAGTTCTTGAAGATCTGCTCGAATCCGAGGAACTTGATGATTCCAGGATATACGTTTGGAGCGAATCTCAGACCGCCCTTGTAAGGTCCGATAGCGCTGCTGAACTGATATCTGTAGCCTTTGTTGACCTGGACTTTGCCGTTGTCGTCAACCCATACTACTCTGAAAGTAACTCCTCTTTCAGGCTCAACGAGTCTCTCAAGAAGTGCAGTTGCTTCGTACTCCGGGTGTTTCTCAACTACCGGCTTCAGCGAAGTCAGAACTTCTTCTACTGTCTGGTGGAATTCAACCTCTCCAGGATTGTTCTCCTTGCACTGCTCGATGACTCTTTCTACATAGTTTGCCATTGGTATCACTCTCCTTATAATAAAGCTTTATTAATGACTCGGGCATACCATCGCCCGCACATAAATTGTAACACCGCATAGTAAAAAGTCAACCGGAAACGGCGCCCGCGAGAGTGTTCTTTTTGTGAAAAAAAGGGTCGGAACGGGCGCCGGTCACCGACCGGATCCCGGCCGAAATGAGTCAAAAAGAACCGTCCCTTATGACTCATGAATTGTGGTAGAATTCTATGTGTTATGAGTATGGCATTGAACAGCGAACAGAATAAGGCGGTAAGGCATATCGACGGGCCGGTGCTGATACTGGCGGGAGCGGGTTCGGGCAAGACCGCGACCATGACTCACCGCATGGCGTACATGATAGAGAACGGCGTCGATCCGAGAAGCATACTCGCCGTGACATTCACCAACAAGGCGGCCGGCGAGATGAGGAGCCGCGTCGAGGAACTGACCGGCGGGACATACGGCATGTGGATCATGACCTTTCACGCCATGTGTCTTCGCATGCTCAGGTATTCGGCCGACAGGCTCGGGTACAGATCCGGCTTTACGGTGTATGACGAGACTGACAAAAAGACTCTCATCAGGAGGATATGCAGGGAGCTCGAGATCAACGACAAGGTCGCACCCGTATCCATGATCATTGCGGTGATCAGCAAGTCCAAAGAAAGAGAGGAGGGCCCTGAGGAATTCCTCGCGCAGAGCACGGGACTCCCTTACGAAAAGATGATATACGAGGTCTACAGGCGCTATCAGCAGGAGCTGATGGAGGCGAACGCCATGGACTTCGACGATCTTCTGTGGAACGGCGTGAAGCTGCTCGAAAAGAACAGGGACATACTCGATCATTACTCGGGCCGCTTCAGGTACATAATGGTCGATGAATATCAGGACACCAACTATCTGCAGTACAAGCTCATAAAGATGCTGGCCTCGAAGCACGGCAATCTCTGCGTGGTCGGAGACGACGACCAGTGCATATACCAGTGGAGGGGAGCGGACATCCGCAACATCCTGGACTTCGAGCAGGACTTCGGTGATGTGTTCACCGTCAGGCTCGAGCAGAACTACAGATCGGACGGCAACATACTGAAGCTCGCCAATTCCGTCATAAAGAACAACAGAGAGAGAAAGACCAAGGCGCTGTGGACCGACAGGGAGGACGGACTGCCCGTCACATACAGAAGGCTTGCCGACGAGAAACAGGAAGCCTACTGGATAGGAGCCGAGATAGAAAGGCTCAGGGACGAAGGCCTGAACTACAGGGACATGGCGATACTCTACCGCAAAAATGCCCAGTCGAGAAGCTTCGAAGAGAAGTTCAGCTTCCGGGGCATCCCGTACAGGGTGCTCGCGGGGCTGAGGTACTACGACCGCAAGGAGATAAAGGATGTGATGGCGTATCTGAGGCTCATCGAAAACCCCGACGACAACGTCTCAATGATCAGGGTCATCAACGAGCCCAAGCGCGGCATCGGCGGCAAGACGCTCGCCGGCATAGAGGAATATGCGAAGGCGTACAGGATGTCCGTTTTCGAAGCGATATGCGATCCCGAGCTCACGGCGTCTTTCGGGCCGAAGCTCAGAAAAGCGATCGGAGAGTTCACATCCATGATAAAAGACCTCAGAGCCGAAGAGGAGAACCTCACCCTGAGCGACATATACGACAACGTGCTGAACCGTTCGGGCTATCTGAAGGCCCTTGAGGATGCCGGCACTGTCGAAGCCGAGAGCAGGATAGAGAACATCATGGAATTCAAATCCGTCATCGCCGAGTTCGAAAAGGGCATCGCCGACGGAAGCGCCGGGGACCTTCAGGAGGAGATGAAAAGGGAGAGGCTCGAGCTTACGGGAGAAGACTCCGGAGCCGGCCTGCAGACCGAACTTTCGGCTTTCCTCGAGCAGATTACCCTGATGTCTGACATAGACAATCACGATGAGGAAGAGGACGCGGTAGTGCTGATGACGCTGCACTCCGCCAAGGGACTTGAGTTCCCGGTCGTCTTCATGCCGGGCATGGAAAACGGGATGTTCCCGGGATCTGGAGCCTTCGACGAGGACCACAGCATGGAAGAGGAGCGCAGGCTCTGTTATGTGGGGATCACAAGAGCGATGAAGAAGCTCTATCTCACCGGAGCTCAGGTCAGGACGCTCTACGGAAGGACGGATTACCAGACCGAGTCGAAGTTCCTCGGCGAGATGGACAGGAAGTGCATGGACGGCGATGAGACAGTAGACGAAAAGGTCAGGACCGGAACAGGCCTCCGGGGCGAAGGCGCGTATACCGGAGAATACTTCTTCGGCGGAAGGAGCCACGGCACGGCGGACGGCTTCAGCGGCGATCCGGCGCCCAGGCCTTTCGACAGCCTCTCCGCTGCTCGTAGGCAGACCGCAAACAAGGCAAAGACAGTGCAGGAGTTCGCCAACGGCGATGTCGTGAGGCATCCTAAGTTCGGCGAGGGAATGGTGATCAGGCAGGACGAAAAGACAATGACGGTCATCTTCGACGACTTCGGCGAGAAGAAGCTCGGCAAGGGCTTTGTCGCCATGGAAAAAGTAGTGCAATAGCGGAGTGGACATACGATCCCTCGCGGACGCGCTCTCGCTCTGCCTCGCTCGCAGCGGTACAAAGCTCTGACTTCGTCTTCGACTCGTCAATCGCATCTATCGGAGGAGCTTGCCTCCGTAGATCAATGCATTCTACCTTTCGGCAACGCCGTATATTCGCAGAATGCATTTAGTGCCGGCGGCTGCGGACGGTCCGCTCCGGATGTATGATCCACTCCTGAACATACTAAAACTATGAATAACGAAGAAAAGAAAAAAAGAATAGACGAGCTCGCGGAGCGCCTGAACGAGGCGTCGCGCGCCTACTATACGGACGGCGCCGAGATAATCACGAATTACGAGTATGACGCGATGTATGACGAGCTTCTGGCCCTCGAGGATGAGACGGGATACATCCGCAGCGACAGTCCGTCGGTAAATGTAGGCTACGATACGGCTGCGGGACTGCCGAAGATCGTGCACGAGTCGAAGATGCTCTCGCTGAACAAGACCAAGGACAGGGACGAGCTCAGGGCCTGGCTCGGAGATCAGAAGGGACTGCTTTCATGGAAGCTCGACGGACTTACAGTGGGCCTGACCTATGAGAACGGCAGGCTCGTCCAGGGCGTCACGAGAGGAAACGGCGTCGAGGGCGAGCTGATCACGGCAAACGTGCTCGCCTGCCGCAATGTGCCGAAGACCATCCCGCATAAGGG
>CADBFL010000048.1 GCA_902793875.1 uncultured Eubacteriales bacterium
GTCGAAGAGATCATAGGTGTGATACTGGCGTCATACGTCATAGTGCTGATGTCGCACCGTAATATTATAGTGCGCAATTCGAAGGAAGTCTGGAACATCGTCACCGAGAACATACAGGAGCGTATCGACGAGCCGGTGCGCAAGGTCGTCAAAAACCGGCAGGAAAGCATAAAGGAAGAAAAGTACGAATTCGTATGGACATCCGATGCTGTGGACTACAGGAACGGACCTGATGAGTCCTACAAGGCCGCCGGAAAGCTCGACAAGGACAAATTCATCAAGGTGACCGGAGTCACCTACGGCGGATGGGACCGCATATCCATAGACGGAAAGGATTACTACATACCGGGAGGCATGACCACATCGGAAGTCCCGGGAGATCTGCCTATCTGGGAGGGCGAAAAGGGAGAATACCAGAAGTACGCCCTTTCGCTGCTCGGCGATTACGGATGGGATGATTCCGAGCTCGTGCCTCTCATAAATCTGTGGGACAGGGAGTCCAGGTGGAACCCGGCCGCGCACAACAGCAGCAGCGGCGCTCACGGGATACCGCAGTCCCTGCCTGCATCAAAAATGGCCTCCGAAGGAGATGACTACTACTACAATCCGGAGACCCAGATAAGATGGGGACTTGGTTATATATCGGGGAGATACGGGTCGCCGAGCAACGCCTGGGCCCACTCGGAATCCTACGGCTGGTACTGATTCAGACGTTATCCACTTCCTTTATGTCCGAGAAGTGCGTTCCCCACACCGTCGTGACCGGCATTATAGTCGCGAACGCCTTCGGATCCGTCTCTCCGACGAACTTCTTTATCCTGACGCTTTCGGCCGGCGTGCAGATGACCGAGAGCGTTCTTCTTTCTTCTTTTGTATACTCGCCTCTTGAGATATGCGAGGTGACCGCCCTGTCGATGTCATGCAGGACGAATTCCGTGATGGTCTCTTCTTTCTGCCTGTCGCTCGCGATTATGTCGAACTGGACATACTTGCCGTTGTAGCCTACCGTGATCGCGGATATCACCCTCGCGGCAACGACCGCAGTGATTATCGCATACATCGCCACGTTCGTATCGAAGACGAAAGCCGAAACAATGATTATTGCGACATCCATGGCCATCTGTATGTCGCCCGTGTGGATGTGGTTGAGAAGTTTGAAGTGCAGCACTCTCGCGATCGTGTCGGTTCCGCCCGATGAATAGCCTCCGATGTAGCCGACTCCCGTGGCGATGCCGTAGAACACTCCGATAAGCACCGCAGCGAGGAAAGGATCGGGCGAGTCGAGGAATTCATAGTCTATGTGCTCGAATATGAAGAGCATTACCGGGTAGGCGAATCCCAGCGCTATTATGCGGCGGACCTCAGCCATCCCCATCGCAAAGTACGCTATAACGAGCACCACCATCGACAGCGCATAGTAGATCAGCGAATAGCTGAGTCCCGGGAAGAAGTGCGTGACGAGACGGCAGATGCCCGGCATGCCTCCCGACGTCATCCCGTTCGGGATCATGACGAATATCTGCACAGACGATCCGAAAAACGCGGATGTCAGCACTATCAGCGCTTCCCTTATGAACTTTCCGGCCTTTGTCTTAGTCATCTTTATCCTTCCCTGTGAGGCTGAGGAATTTCTCTATGTTCTCCTCAAGCCCGACTACCCAGAGATCGTCCCCTTCTTCTATAAGCGTATCCGCATCAGGCATCATGAATGTCTTTCCGAGCGACTGCAGGCCTATCACCATGCACTGGGTATACTCAGTGATGCCCGAGTATTTGAGCGGTTTGTTGCAGTACGGAGCATCGGCCGTGACCTTTACCGTGCGGCATATCAGAGGCACCTGGGCCTCGGTGGATCCCAGACCCATGAAGTCCTTGAGATTTCCGAGCGTGTACTTGTTTCCGATGTACTGCCCGTCGCGGAACTTCAGTATGGACTTCTCGACTCCTACGGCGAATACGCGGTCGCCCTTGTATACCTTCGTCTTTCCGTTAGGCAGGAACAGCATCTCGGTTCCGTGTTCTATCTTTATGATGAATATGTTCTGGCTCTTGCCCCAGCCCAGCTCCATCAGGGTCTTGCCCGAATAGTCGGCCTCCTTCGGCACGACGAAGGACAGATATCTGTAGTCGTCCTCGAAGAATTCCGAGTAGTCCGGCAGCTCCACGTCGTCCTGGGCCGCCATCATGCTCGCAAAGAGGAACGACGCCCTCTTCAGCTTTGAGTACTGCCTCCTCTGGCGGTAGTCGAGTATGAAGAGCACGAGTCCGAGGAACATCCAGCCGCCGAACATCGCCGTCGCGAACCAGCCCATGTGGACCGGCTGGCCCGGTATCAGAAGCAGCGTCAGGAGCAGAGTCATGCATATGCCCGCGAACCACGCCGTCTTTTCGCCTCCGGGTATGCTGTACGGACGGTTCAGAGACGGCTCGCTGTGTCTGAGTTTTATAAGGCTGTAGGCGGTGATCATCCAGCTCGTGACATAGCCTGCCGCCGAGAATGTCGTCAGCGATCCGATCAGGCCGCTCCCCAGAAAAGGCCCGGCGATCGAAGCGATCAGGCAGACCTTCAGGGCGTTGATCGGGGTCTTGTATACCGGGTGCTGCTTTGCGAGCACATCAGGGACGATGCTGACCCTGGCCATTGCCATCAGTATCTGCGACGATGCCATCATGAAGCCGTTCCATGTGGTGATCAGGCCGCATATGGCTCCGATGAGTATGAACAGATAAAGCCCCATTCCCACAGGCCCGCCGTACACATCGCGGAACAGAAGGGCCGCCGCCGGGCTGTCGAATTTAATGAATTCCTTCCACGGCATGGCCCCGCCGAGAGTGAACAGCAGGAGCGAATAGAAGACGCACGAGAGCACCACCGTCAGAACGACGGTCTTGCCCACCGACTTCACGTCTCCCCCCGCGCTTTCTATTCCCTGCGGTATGGTCTCAAAGCCGGCCAGGAAGAACGGCGCCGATGCGAGTATCACCATCGCTCCTCCGATGAACGAGCTGTGCGTACCCTTTCCGATGTTCTCGTACACCGGCTCCAGGTTGGCGGTATCGAATCTCATCGCCGCGAAGATCATGGCGAGTATGCCCGCGCCCACCAGCACGAAGCACAGCACCTTCTGCATGTTCGCAGACGAGGTTACGCCCTTTCTGTTGATCAGGAAGAGCACAACCGAGATCACTATCCCGACGATGATGTGGCCGAGGTATACATCAGCCCCCGCGAGAGTATACAGAGGCGCTCCCGCCTTGAGGACCGGGAATATTATGCTGAGTATGTCAACGACGTAGATGGCCTCCCACGGTATGATCGTGACGAAGGCTCCGAATGCGGCCCATCCCGAGATGAATGCCACGTTGTCCCCGAAAGCCCTGAAGGCGTACGCCATGCCGCCTCCCGAAACAGGCAGCATCGAGCAGAGCTCGCAGTAGCACAGAGCCACGGGTATCATGATGATGAGCGCAAGAAGATAGCCGACGGCCGCGGGCAGCGGTCCCCCGCTCCCTGCCATCCAGCTGTTGATGGATACCGCCCAGCCTACTCCGACTATGGCTCCGAATCCTATTGCAAAGAAATCTATCGCGCTTACGCCCTTTTTTTCGTTCACTTTTATGTGCCCTTTCCCCTGAAATCTACCAGATACTT
Source organism: uncultured Eubacteriales bacterium (assembly GCA_902793875.1). GTDB lineage: Bacteria > Bacillota > Clostridia > Peptostreptococcales > Anaerovoracaceae > Crickella. The sequence goes on from CADBFL010000048.1 coordinate 3,653, forward strand.
ATACATCAAACTTATAGCTCCTTCAATCAGTATTTATTTTTCAACTGTAAAAAAAACATGACCAGTCTCCCGGCTGCATTTTGCGCGCCGCTTTTCAGACATATATCCGTATCCACAAATTGAAATGGCCTGCCAATAATGGTAGAATTTCAGAGTACGGACAGCGAAACAGCTGAAATGGATAACTTAATGTAAGAGGTAAACAGATGCAATACTATGAGAATATCGTAAAGAAAAGAAACTCCTGCAGAGGATTCTCGGCCAGAAAGGTGCCTGAAGAGGCACTCGCCGGGATAAGAAAGTACTACGAAGACGTGGAAAGCGTGCTCGTCGAAGGCATCGGCACGGAGCTCAAGTTCTACTCCTCCGATTCATATGAGCTGCTGAAGCAGCATGTCGGCTACAACGGCATCTGCATCAAGGCTCCGAATTACCTTGTCCTCTATTCGGACAAGGCCGATCACTACCTCGAGAACGCCGGATACATCGCTCAGGGCATGACGCTCATGATGGCCGAGCTCGGACTCGCTTCGTGCTGGATGACCATCGATGATGCCGCTGCGGTAAAGAAGGCTCTCAGCGAAGACAACGGCATGGAAGTCGCCTGCGTAGTTGCGTTCGGCTACCGCGACCCTGAAAACAAAGAGAAGAGAGCTCCTAAGATCACCATCGAAGAGCTCTGTCTCGGAAAGGACTTCAGGACTGAAGCGAACCTCGTGCGCCTCACTCGCGAGCTCGAGGACTGCCTCAGAGCGTGCGCTCACTCCCAGTCATTCCTGAACCTCCAGCCGTACAGGCTGCTCGTCGACTACGACCGGGTAAGCCTCGTCGGACTTCCGAGCGAGATGACCAACGAAGCCGACAGACGCCTCAACTACGGCATCGTGATGTTCAACTTCTACTCCGTCATGTGGGCCGTGAGACCGTCCGCGCCGAAGTGGAGCTTCGAGCCTCCTGAGAGGGATCTCAGACTTCCTGAAGACGTGGAATATGTAGCAAGCATCAGGATCTAGACCGGGTCCCGGACGCGCACAGGCGTTCACAGGACTATGAAGACGCGAAAAGGAGCAGCCCGCGGGCTGCTCCTTCATTTATTGCTGTTCTGTCAGTTCTGCTTTGCGGCGCTTTCCGGAACGTTCTGTCCGCTCTGAGCGCTCTGAGCTTCCGGCTCTTTCTTTTCAGCATGTTCCCTGTCGCCGGACTGATCTTTCCTTTCGAAATGACCTTTGTTACTGTACTGATATTTCTTTCTGAGTTCGCTCGCGTAAGCTCTTATCTCATCGTTCGTTACGCGGACCACCTTCTTTCCTCCGTTCTCTCCGATGAGCTCCATCACCTTGTCATAGCCGTGGATAAAGCTTTCGACGCAGCTCTTTATCATGCTCATGCGCTCGCTCACGTCGCTGTCTTTTCTGTAGGCTCCGTAAGTTCCCGACACATCTTCGGCATGATTCGTCTTGTTTCTTACGTTGCCGACCTCGTAATACGCGTAAAGCAGATTTCCGAGCGCTCTTTCGTCCGGGCAGTCCGTATGCGACCTGAGGACGTTCTTCTCGTTCGTGTGAAGGTCCTTTATCCTGAGCTCGGAATATCTCTGCGAGTTTTCCGAATCGCTTGAAGCGTGCTTTGCCCTGCCCCTTCCGTAGAACTTTACGAAATAGTGGGATATGTCATCGAGCTTGTATTTTTCGAACGGTTTTAAGTCATAATATATATTGCCGAATGTCTTTATGGCGTATTCCCTGGATTTTTCACCGTCGCTGTAATAAAAGATTCCCTTGTCGACGAAGTCCTCAGGAGCCTTCGATTCGATCAGCGTCAGCGTCTGCTGCCAGAAGCCCTTTCTGTAGGCCCATTTGATGAGCTCTATGTTCTCGAGCTTGTCTCCGGCAAGGATAGCGCCGTAGTCCTCCTTGATGGCTTCTATGATGAATCCGAAATACTGCTCGACCAGATTCGGTCCCGCCACATATTTATCTCCGGAGAACAGCCTGCGCAGGCTCGAAATACCTCTTTCTATGTCTCCGATGTCGCAGAGGGATATCCCTATGTCGATGTTCCTCATCGCGTTGAGCAGCCTGTCGATGTACTCGTTGTCTGTCCTGTGGAGGTTCCAGTAATTTACCAGTATGTCCGTTTTGCCGGATCTGAGGAAGGATCTTGCTCCGGCCACCAGTTCCGAGGATCCGTACAGCTCCGTGCTGTCGACTATATCGCTTGCGATCTCGTTGAGGTCGCGTGCGCTGGTGACGACGCGCGCTATCCTGACGCGGTTGCCCGGCATCGCCTTGATGAGGTCCATGAGGCTCATCAGGGAGTATGTATCATCCGCGTCCTCGCTCTGTATGCAGATGTACAGCTCGATGTCCGCATCATCGTCGAACCTGCTGTTCTTGTCCAGGAAGTCCTCGACGAGATTGACCGCGAACGAAAGGGAGCCGTCCCCTTCAGTCGGGATGAAGCGTATATTCACATCCTCGTTCGATTCGAGCGCGACCATCTTCGAGCAGTCGTGCATCTCGCTGTACAGCCAGTTGAGTATCCACCTGCGGTATCCCTGAAGGCTCATGATGTCGGAATCGAGCATGCCTTTCAGATCCTCCGTGACAGCGGCCCTGAAATCCGGATCTCTGTTGAGCATGTCGAAGAAGCGGTTGAATTTTGCGCTGGCATTGCCCTGAGTATTTTTTTTGAAGGACCGTCTGACAGATTCCGTCACCTGCTCCTGGTCTTCCTCAGGCAGAAGATCTCTGAGATCCTGCTCTTCTATCCTCAGTTCGTCGATGTACTGCGCGAGCCTGTATCTCAGCAGGCTGTATGTCGACATGCTGCTCGTGTCCGAGGAATAAAATGAGCTGCCCTCTCTGAGCACCATCTCGACGAGCTCATCGCCCGGGTCATATGTGGTCTTGCTTCCGAGGGTTATTATCTCGTCTATTGTATAGTTTGCAAGTATGTACTTGCTGCTTGCCTCAGCCGAGAGCATAGCATCACAGTATATGTTCTTCTCGCCTTCCCTTGCGTAGTAGTACTCCACGGAATCCCTGGAGTCTCCCTCATAGAGGGATGTGATCATGATCCTGTAGGTGTTTTTTGCCATTTTTCGATTACCTTTCGTCTGAACCACCCTGCAACTATTATTACAACGATGAAATTTATTATATCTGCAGCAGCGTAGCCTGCCCATATGCCCGTTATGCCCCACTTTCTCGAGAAGAGCGTGCACAGCGGCACCATGTAGCCTACCTGCCTTGCAAGCGTGAGTATGGTCGTTATATACGACATCTTAGCCGGCGGGAACTGCTGCGACAGCACTATGCTTACGCCGTAAAGCGCGATCGGAGCTCCCAGTATGCGGTAAGCCTGATATCCCATCTCCTTCATGTCCGGCGTCGCGTTTATCAGCTTCAGAACGACTCCCGGAGCGAGCACGAAGAGGAGGCATGTGAGGACGGCGAAGATCGACGCCAGCTTCATGGCGAGGTTCCTCGTCTCTATGAAGCGCTTTCCGTCATGAGCCCCGGTGCTGTATCCGAGTATGGGAGTCATCCCCCTGGTCACTCCGAATATAGGGAGGATGCCGAAGCTGCTGAACTTGCCGAAGCCTCCGAAGACAGCGATGGCTGCCGTGCCGTAGCCTGCTATCAGCTTGTTGACGATACCCGAGACTATGGACGTTGTGGCCTGTGTCAGGGCCGAAGGTATGCCGACTACCAGTATGTCCTTCATTATCTGAAGATCAGGCCTGAATCCCCTGAAAGTGACAGGAAGGTTTTCCCTGTTGACCTTGAATATCCCGTAGAAGCCTATCAGCATGGCGATAGCCTGTGAGAGGCTCGACGCTATCGCGGCTCCGAGCACCCCGAGCTTGAACAGGAAAATGAATATCGGGTCTAGGAATATGACGCAGAAGCCTCCCGCAAGCTGCGAGATCATGGGCACGACCATGTTGCCCGAGCCCTGCAGCACCGAGAACGTGATCTGTGTGAATATGCTTCCGAAAGCCAGTATGGAAATGGTCCGGACGTATATCGTCCCCGCCTCGATGACCTGCGGATCCGTACTGAAGAACCTGATGAACGTCCCTGCTCCGAAGATCCCGAACAGAGCCATTATGATCACAGTTCCGAATCCCATCACTATGCCGTTGCTGGCTGACTTTGCAGCCTGCTCAGGCTCCCGGGCTCCGAGGTTTCTGGATATGGATGAATTGATACCGACTCCTATGCCGGTCGACAGGGCCCCGATGATCATCTGCACCGGGTACGCCAGCGTGACTGCCGCGAAGCTCTCATCGCTTATCCTGGCGACGTACATCGAGTCTACGGTATTGTAAAGAGCCTGCATGAGCATGGCCACTATCGAAGGTATCGCCATGCTTATCAGCAGATCTCTGACTGGCTCTGTTCCGAGCAGCTCTGCTGCAGGCCGGTTCGGCATAAACAGTTTCTTTAGCTTTTCTTTCATAACTTGATTATTATAACACAGGTAGCCGCTCCACCGGCAGATAAAATGAAAAACGGCCTCGAACCGAAGCCGTTTCGCGTGGTAGCGCATCAGGGAATCGAACCCTGGATTCCGCCGTGAGAGGGCGACGTCTTGACCTCTTGACCAATGCGCCATATTTGCGCCTTTTTCGTGCGCAAATGGTATTTTAACAGAAAGCCTGATGATTGTCTACAGTTTCTCGATATTATTTTCAAAACTTTTCCCGGAGGCTTCCCCCGTTACGGACGCCGCCATCTTCTTCTGTGCATGACCGCCATGGCAGCCAGTCCCAGAGCCGCAAGAAAAGCTAAGGCTGCCCAGATCCCCGGATGAGATCCGTCACCCGTATGTGCGCCTCCCGCGCCTTTTTTATCCCACTGGGCTGTGAATGTATGATCCTCCGTGACAGTGTATTCATCGCCCGGATCGTACCGGGAGCCCTTCCAGTATCTGAAGGTATACCCTTCTCTTACCGGAGCCTCGTGTATGGATATCACGGCTCCCTTCTCATGAATCTCCTTTATGGCTTCAGTGCTCCCGCCGAAGCTGCCGCCGTTGAGATCGTAGGTGATCGTGAAGCGTTCACGGACAGGCGGCAGTTCAGTCGATCTGAATATCCTCATGTCAGGCTCAAAGTCCGAAGTTGCTATGACATAGAGTCTGCCGTCAAGAACGGCCGCAGCCGGCATGTGTACCTTGGCATCGGAGACGCGTCTGCTGAACGGGCTGAAGGATCTTTCGCCGTCATAGAGCGTAAACGTGTCCGACGGGCCTCCCTTTGCCGCAGGGCCTGTCAGTATGAGCATGTCTCCGTAAGACAGCAGCGCGGGATCGTATTCACGAAGATTGTTGCCGTACGAATCGCCAAAATAGAACTCCGGCAGTACGATCACATCCTCCTTGTCTGCGGACATGCTGTCATCGAGAACAAACAGCTTCCCGCTCCTGATGTCGAACAGATATACATGTCCGCCGGCATATGCGGCCTTCGGTTTGATCGAAGAGCACGGAAGATACCCGAGAGGCTTCCCCGCTCCCGAGTCAGGGTCGTATCCGCGTACGGAAGGATATCTCCCGGCCGACTTGTCTCTGGATTCCTCCGTTGTCGCTCCCGCAAGCATGAGCCTGTCGTCCGCGGCGAAAAGAGTCAGCTCGGGCGCGACCCCTTCAGAAGAGCATTTCGTCCAGCTGCTGTCGCCCGGCTTATATGAATATACACATGTATCGTAAGGTTCCCCGCTTTCAGGGTCGGAATAAGGAATAGTGCCGCTCTCATCGACATAGGCAGTTGTGCCCTTGACATATATCCTGCCGTCAAACCATGTCCCGGATACTATTCTTATCCATTCCGGAAGAGCCGGACATACCGACCATGATCCGCTGCCCGGATCATAGGAATACATGTTTTTACACGCGGCGTTTACCTCTACTTTGGCGACATTAGGCAGATACCAGAGCCTGCCGTCCCCCGCGGCGAGTAAGCCTGTGGTCTCAAAGTCTCCGAGAGTTTCCGCTCCGGGATCTGACGGTCCCGGCTCATTGAACTCGAACGGTTCGCCGGTATCGCTCCCTATATGATGATCCTTCTCAAAGATATTGCTGCTCTTGCTGATGTACTTTATGATCGTATCCTTTTTTCCGTTCGAAGCGGTCAGGACAGCCTCGATGATGCCCTCAAAGTCTTTATCGAGAGTGAGGACGACCTTGCTGCCGCTCCACAAAGCGACAGACGAACCGACATCTGACGGGGTGCCGAGCACGTATTTGCTGACTTTCACGTTTCCTCCGGTTTCGCCGAAATCCGATCCCGTAAGAGTCACTGTCTTTCCGCTTACCGTCAGATCCGTGATATCCGGCCCCGGGGTTTCCGCCGGAGAAGTTTTGTTTTTGTCAACAGTCAGGTCTATGATGCCGCCCGTGCTCGTTTTACCTGCAAGCGAAGCATTTGGCCTGACGCTCGAGCGGACAAGACTCGCCAGCTTTTTTGCCGAATCGGAGTCCATTTCGTTCAGTTCATCGTGATGTCTTGAAGCGATCACCGCTGCTGCGCCTGCGGCAGCCGGTGTCGCCATCGATGTCCCGGACATGAATGCGTACGGCTGCTTTTCAGCGCCTATGCCTATCGCATCAAGGTAAAGCAGATGAAAGAACAGCTGTCACCCGTGCTGATGTCATCCTTCAGGGTATATGAGTATGAACCCCAGCTGCCGGGATAATTGTAGAATTTATATTTATTTACCGTCCTGCTTCCAGGCACCCCGGCGACCTCCATCGATACAGATAAAAAAGTCCCTTCTCCGCCGAACGCAAATCCGACACCGTCGCCGGCTGTGAAAGTTTTCCCTGCCTTATCAAAATCCATCTTCAGAGCCAGCATCGTTTCACCGTCTTCTGTGAGATAGGTTCTGTCTCTGTCGAATCTGATCTTCAGCGCTTTTTCCCCTTCAAAGCCCAGCACACCGGAACCGGTAACAACGCTGCCGCCGGTTCCGCTGACCTCATCATCCGGATCCGGTGAACCGTCTTCATTATATCCGACCTGGCACAGTTCCACCTTTGCAGCACCTTCGCCCTCGAAGTTCTCGTACACCTTATTGCTCTCTGACAGCACCGGCATGCACGCCGCTTCTACCGGGCGAATGCATGAA
>CADBFL010000049.1 GCA_902793875.1 uncultured Eubacteriales bacterium
GGAGTGGATGCAGGCGGAATTCGACGCTCATCCGGACAAGGCGGATGACTGGGAGATATTCAGCACGAGCGGCTCCTCCGGAGTGCCTCTGAAGTTCGCGACGACCCACAGGGAGGCCGCCTGCATGAACGCCAACTGGATAAGAGTGCTGATGTTCGCCGGCTATAGGCCTCTGACGGGAAAGATGCTGTCATTCCTGACGACACATTCCAAGGTCGATCCGAAGAAGGGGGATTCCTGGGTGCAGAAGCTCGGCATAATGAGGCGCAAAATAGTTCCCGAGCATCTCTATGTCGGAGAGGGCATGAGGGATCTGATCGAACTCGTGAACGATTACAAGCCGGACTGCATATGCTTCAGAAAGAACGTGCTGGTGAGGATGGCTCTTTACGCAAAGACGCACGGCCTCAGCATACACAAGCCGTCGGTCTATACACCGGTAAGCGAGATGGTGGACGAGGCGACGCGCAGGCTCCTGCTCGATACCTACGGCCCGGGGCTCATGGACGCCTACGGCTGCAATGAGACCGGAAGCTGCGCGGTAAGACTTCCGGGCAGCGATCTGTTCTACATCTATTCCGACACTCATGTGCTCAACCTGATAGACGAGGACGGAAAGCTCTCGGACGAGGGCAGGGTGATAGGCACCACGCTGTACAAAAGGGACTTCCCGATCATCAATTATGAGATTGGCGACACGGCGGTGTCGGTAACGATAGAGGGAGTCCGCTATATAAAGACCATAAAGGGCAGGACGAACGACATGGTAAAGCATGCGGACGGCACGGAGACATCGGCGACCGAGCTCATGAAGATCCCGAACGGCATCACCGGGATCGCTCAGTTCAGATACGTGCAGACAGCGCCCGACGAGATCCACATACTTCTCGTGAAGGATCCGGGAGACAGTTCGCATACGGAAGAAGAGATAGAAGAGTTCTACAGCAGAAAAGTCGAAGAGCTCTACGGCAGGCCTGAGTACAGGCTCGTCTTCGAATGGATGGACGAGATACCGCCTGACGCGAACGGCAAGATGAGATGCTTTATCTGCAAAGTGTGACGGGCGCCCGGCATGTTTGAAGCTATAGTCAGACATCTTGAAAAAACGGACAATGTCGAGCGCAGCACCTACGTATGGAATGCTGTGAGCGCTACGATGCTGGCCATGCAGAGCCCTGTCATCCTTGCGGTCATGAGCAGGACCAACGGGATGAGAGACGCCGGCATCTTTTCGATCGCCATAGCGGTCGCGAACCTGATGATGTATGTGGGGCAGTACGGCCTCAGAAGGTTCCAGGCGTCCGACGTGAGAGAGCAGTTCAGCTTCGAGGAGTATCACGGGATGAGGATACTCACGTGCGCGGCCCTTGTGCTGGCGTCTTTCGGATACTGCCTTGTCGGGCAGATGTTCAGGGGGTATTCGCTCCTGAAGGCATCCGCGATATTTCTGATATGCATGCTCAAGATGATGCAGGCATATTCGGATGTGTTCCACGGCAACATGCAGCAGAAGGGGAGATTCGACGTCGCCGCCAAGGCTACGGCGATCAGATACACTGCGGAGATCATCGTGTTCTGCGCGATGCTTCTGGCTACGCGCGACCTGCTCCTTTCAGCCGCGGTCTGCGTGGCCGTTTCCGTCGCGCTTGTGATACTTCTCTCGATGAACGCCGGAAGCCACTACTGCACAACGATGAAACCAGCGTTCAGAAGAACCGCTCTCAGAGGCCTGCTCATCGAGGGCTTCCCGCTTTTTGTGAGCATGTTCCTCAATACCTATGTCGGCAACGCGCCGAAATACGCGATAGACGCCTATCTTACAGATGATATCCAGGCGGTGTTCGGATATCTCTTCATGCCGGCGTTCGTGGTGCAGATCGTTGCGCAGTTCATATTCAACCCCGTGATCACTTCATACGCGCACCTCTGGTCTCACGGAACGGAAAAATCATATAAAGAATTCAGAAAAAGGATATATAAGATGTGCGGCATAGTGCTCGGCCTGACAGCGCTGGGTCTTGCGGTCGCGGCCACGATCGGCATTCCCGTGCTCTCGCTTGTGTTCGGAGTCGATCTGTCCGGCTACAGGCGCGAGCTGTGCATAATCATGATCGGCGGCGGCTTCCTTGCATACGCGACATATTTCAGCACCGTTATAGCGATAATCCGCGTGCAGAAGAGCCTGATGCTGTGCTACGGCGCGGTTTCTGCGATGTCGCTCCTTCTTTCGGGGGCGTTCGTAAAAGCTCACGGGATACAGGGCGCGTCATGGCTGTATGTGCTCCTGATGGGAGTGCTGGCGGTCTCGCTCTTCGCCGCGATGAAGATACGAATGGACAGGCAGCATGCTGAGATGAAAAGGGCTTTGGGAGAAAATCACTGACAGATCCTACAGAAAGGTTAAACGCAGCAATGGCAGACAAAGAAGACAAAGCAGGCGCAGCTGAAAAAACAGGCGCAGCGAAGAAAACCGGAAAAACGAGCGCAGCAGCCAGGACAAGCAAAACGAGCGCGACAAAGAAAACCGGAAGAACGAGCGCGGCAGCCAGGTCCGGCAAAACAGGCTCAGCTGAAAAAACAGGAGCGGCGAAGAAAACCGCCAAGGCGAGCGCGGCAGGCAAGTCCGGCAAAAAAGGCGCAGCTGAAAAAACTGGCACGGCGAAGAAAACCGCCAAAACGAGCGCGGCAGGCAAAACGAGCAAAGCGAGCGCAGCGGACAAATCCGTAAGGACAAAAAAGACCTCCTCTTATGATATCAATGAGTGGATGGACAAAGCCGAAAAGGAACCTGTCATCTCCGCCGACGAAGAGATCGTCACAAAGGGAGGCGCCCCGAGAGAGATGAACGCTCCGGGCAGGGAAAGCATCGGCAGCGATTATGAACGCGTGACAGTGCCGTCCTTTCCGTCTGAAGGGTCTGCCGGCGGCTCGCGGAAAAAGCTGAAAATATGGAAGGATCCAAAAGATAAAGCGCTGCTGACAACGCTCCTCGCCGCCCTGCTCATCGGGGGAGTGATGGTGGTACTGGGGGCAAGGATGCTCATCGGCACCGATGAGGACAAGGTTCTGATGAAGGATTACGGCTGCATCGGCGATGATACCGGAAACGAAGCCATGAGCAAGGAGGACCTTATTTTCGGCACATTCGACCGCGACAGTTTCAGATCGGTCTGCTTTACCGACAGCATCAAGTCCGCTCCCCGGGATGCAAGGGATGTATCCGAGAACGGATCGGGAAAGGTGCTTGCGTGGATCGACGGAGACACGCTGTACATAGGCGCCAAAGGAGGCGTCATAGCAAACGCGGACAGCTCCAGACTCTTCGCGTACTGCGAAAATCTGGAGGAGGTGGACTTCAACAACTGCTTTGACACGAGCAGTGCGGAGCAGATGGCGCACCTGTTCTACAGATGCGACAATCTGAGAAAGGTCAACTTTGCGGGAGCCGATACATCAGGCGTGACTACCATGCAGAGGATGTTCGTGGCATGCTACAGCCTTACTGAGCCCGGCGTGAGCGACCTTGATGTGAGCAACGTCAGGAGCGTGTACGCGATGTTCAAGGACTGCTCCGCTCTGCAGCAGCTTGATCTCAGCAAATGGGAGACGGACAACCTGTCAAACATGGAGCGCCTGTTCGAGGGCTGCTCGTCGCTGTCGGCCCTGGACCTCGGGGGATGGAACACCTCTGCGGTGACCAGCTTCAAATATGTTTTCTACAACTGCTACGCTCTGTCGAATCTGGATGTCAGCAGCTTTGATACTGCGAACGGCACAAGCATGTACGCGATGTTCTCAAACTGCAGCTCTCTCAGAGCCCTGAACGTGGCCGGCTTCAATACCTCGAATGTCCGGGACATGTCATACATGTTCAACAACTGCAGCGGTCTGGCTGTGCTTGATGTGAGCAATTTCGATGTATCCAATGTGAGCGACGCAAAGAGCATGTTCCTGGGATGCATGAATGTAAAAGGATACGAGGACTGGAAATTCAGCGATAAAGAGCTGTTCAGCTGAGAAGGAGACGCCCTCTGATGAAAAGAAAGACCGGAGCGCTGTTACTGATACTCCTGATCGCGATCGCGGCCGGCTCCTTTCTGGTGCTCAGAGAGGGAAAGGAAAAAGGGATCATCCCCCGGCTTTCCGGAGACAGGCAGTTCGATGAAACATACATAACGAATAAGGACGCGCCCGCCGTGCCGGAAGCGGAGGTAACAGACGGCAGACTGTCTCTTTATTACGATGACAGATATTCGTTTGACTCGGATATCGCCGGCATCTATTCAGAGACGGAAGAGCCTGTGCTGACGGCTGACGAAAAGGATCCGCGCAGGGTGATCGCGACGGAATGCGGAGAAGCCGAGGTAAGCCTTGAGAACGGGGAAGTCATCAGCGTCAGCGTCGGTCCCGCTCCGATCTCGCTCATCCTGATAGCCGGACAGAGCAACGGCGAGGGGCGCATATCCGAGAACAGGACGGTGGATACGGTCAGAGATCAGTATGTGCTCAACAGGGAGGGAACTGCCTACAGCACATACGGGATATCCGACAAGGCCATATCGGAAGAAGTGACATGGTTCAGCGAGACGACGGATGACCTCAGTATCAGCAACTTCGAGGATTTTCTGCCGGCCTCTCTGACGGACAACAGTGAGAACAGCAGATTCGCTCAGACGAACTCCATCACCGACGCCGCGGGAGCCGCGGGCAAGGGCGGCATTGACAGCGCTTTTGCATACAGGTGGCACGAGCTGACAGGAGAAAAGATATGGCTCGTCAACGCCTGCCATCACGGGACCAGCATCGAATCCTGGCAGCCGGGAGACAGCGAAACAGACAATGATTTCTGGCAGGCTGTTGAGCTGTACAGAGGCGCCGAGAAGATACTCAGTGATGAGATCGCGGCAGGGCACTATACGCTTTCGCACAAGGGCGTGCTGTGGTACCAGGGCGAGGGAGACAGGTATATGGAGGATGAGCAGTACTACGGGCTGTTCATGAATACATATAACGGGCTGATCGCCGAGCTGGACGGAGAAGACATCGAAGGGACGGAGGGCAGACCCGAATTCATGGCGCTGTTCATGCCAAGGTCGATGCTCTCGGAGGATGAAGCGCGCGACATGTATCTGACGGAGCCGAGGACCGTGCAGTATTATGTCGCAACATCCGAAGGGCCGGATGACATCTTCCTCGCAAGCCATATCGAGGAGCTGTGGCATGACAACGCCTCGGTAAAAAAGTATTTTGAAAACCGCTACGGGAACGGATTCAGCGGAGCCTATCCGGTACGTGCGGACGAGCTCAGGATGCCTGAAGTCACCGGGGACGTCCACGGCGACTACCATTTCACGCAGCTCGGATACAACGAGATCGGCTTTGACGGAGCTGAGAGCGTATGCAGCTATCTCGGGTATTATGAGGAGGATCCGGACAGGCAAGGGCCGGTATCGGTCGTGTTCTCCGACGGACTCACCGACGTTTCGGGCAGCACGGTCAGCCTCAGCAAGGGCGTGACAACGCGCTTTGCCGTAAAAGCATACCCTGCAACAAGAGAGAAGGACATAGAGGTGGAGACCTCGGACAATATCGAGGCAGGCCCGTACGGAATAAAACTCAAAAACGATGAAGCGGGAACCATCCGTGTCAGGGCCGGAAAGTATGAGACTGAAGTAAAGGTAGTCCCGAAACAGAAAGATCATCATGAATGAAAACAGACCATCCATTACGGTAATATGCGGATTCCATTCCGGAAGCTCGACGGACTGGTGGCAGAAGAAGTTCCCGCTGTCTGAGAAGGATACCATGGGGCGCGAGAACGACAGCATTGAAACAAGCATCGTCACCCCGAGACAGATAAGCACTGTAGCGCCGGTGCAGGGAATGTTCATCACAAAGGACGGCAAGACCTCATATCACGCGGCTCCCGACACTGTAAATCCTCTGTACAGGAACAACATCCCTCTGCTGCCGGGAAAAGGCTATCTGCTCGAGGACAGGGACATGCTGGTCCTTTACGGCGACGACAGTCAGCAGGAGTACGCAGACGTATTCTTCGTATACTCGAGCGGACAGAGCGCCGGCGAGCTCTCTGTGGATATAAGAGAGAGAAGCGTCATGGCGGGAGGCAGAAAGAAAACGCTGCTGAAAAACATCAGGATGGATATACCTCAGGGTCACATGGTGCTGATCCTCGGAGGCTCCGGCGCGGGCAAGACCACGTTCATGAACGCGGTGATGGGATATGAGCCGGCCGACGGAAAGATAGTGTACAACGGCAGGGACATATACAGGGACTTCGACGACATGAAATATGAGATCGGTTACGTGCCTCAGCAGGATCTGCTCAGGATGAGCGACACTGTCTATAACACGCTGATGGATGCTGCCCTCATGCGCCTGCCGAAGTCATGCACAAAAGACGACTACAAAAGCGCCGTGGAGCAGACGATGAGAATGCTCGGGCTGAAGAGAGAGCAGTTCAACCGCGTAGGCAAGCTCAGCGGAGGACAGAGAAAAAGGCTCAGCATTGCCGTCGAGTACATCGGGAATCCTTCTCTCTTCTTTCTCGACGAGCCGGATTCCGGACTCGACAGCGGCATGGCCATGGAGCTGATGAACAATCTGCGCGCGATAGCGGACCAGGGAAAGATAGTCATAGTGATCTCGCACAGTCCGAACCGCGTCGCCGAGATGTTCGATGAAGTCATCGTTCTCGCCAAAAGTGAAGAGGACAACTGCGGATATCTCGCGTTCCACGGCAACACCGCGGACGCGTGCAGCTTCTTCGGCGTGACGGTAAAGGAAAACGCCGATCTCGAAGGCATAGTATCCAGGATCAACATGAAGGAGGAGGGCGGAGAAGGAAAAGGCGATTATTACATCAGAAGGTTTGCGGAAAGGACGGACAGGTGAAGGAAAAACGCATCTCCGGGATCGGACAGATAAAAGTCTATGCTGCAAAGTGCTTCAGGCTCTTCATGGCTGACAGGCAATGGAAGAACTTCGTTTCCGCTTTTATAATAATATTCCTGATCTGCCTGGTCACGGGCGACGACATGTTCAGGGAATACACAGCCACAAAAAAAGGAGCCTTTGCCGTGATATGCGCGTGCATCTGGGTAGGGCTGTTCAATTCGATCCAGTCGGTATGCCATGAAAGAGCTATCATAAAAAGAGAGCATCGCACCGGGCTCCGCATATCGTCATACATATGCGCTCATGTCATCTATGAATTTGCCCTGTGCGCGCTCGAAACGCTGATACTTTTTACCGCCTTCATGTTAAGGAATCTTCAGAACATACCGAAGCCTAACGGCTCGATAGGAACTCCCGCGTTCGACATCTACGTCACCATGCTGCTCGTGGTGTTCGGGTCCGACATGCTTGCCCTCATCATCTCGTGCACGGTGAAAAAGGAGAGCACGGCGATGACGGTCATGCCTTTCGTGCTTATCATACAGCTGATAATGTCGGGAATGCTTTTCGACCTGGAGGGAGTGACTGAGGTCATATCGAGGTTCACTCTGAGCAGATGGGGACTGAACGCGATCATGACGGTCGCGAACACAAATGACAATGTCCGGAGCGGCTACGACATCGCTGTCAGAGACGATGCCATCGCCGCCGCCTGCGAACCTAACGCAACGAACGTACTGCACAAGTGGATGATCCTGGCGGGCTTTGCTCTTCTGTACATAGTGATCAGCATCATAATGCTCAGAAGGGTAGACAAGGATAAAAGATAGAGCCGCTCACTCCACTTCGATCGTTATATTATCAAGGGCCTTATGGAGCAGACTTACTGCGTCATCAAGGCTCTTTCCTTTTGTTATCACGTGGCCGATGCGGTGAGGTCCGACGCGGAACTTATGGACGGCATCGCCCGGCCTGTGGTCGAACTGCACCTCGACTATATCCGGATCGGGAGCGTTCCTGTTCTCCTGCGACACGATGACGCCGTCCCTGTCCGATACGAGGAGCATGCTCGCGTTAGGGACTCCGTCCTGCCCTGAAAGGCCGGAGCTGATCCCGAAATCGACTTTCTCGCCTATGGCGACTCTGACGATCTTCTCATAGTAATCGAAGCCGTAGTATATCGAAACGAGTTCGGCGAGACATGTAGCTCCCGATCTGCCTCCGAGTTCGAGCACGTATGTCTTTCCGTCCTTAAGGATGAAATCCGCGTTGATCGCGCAGTTGTCGAGCTGCATCGCCCTTGCGGCGGCTGCGAGCTGGTGCCCGGCGTCCTCGAGTATCTCAGGATCGAGCTCGTAAGGAGCGAAGTGGCCGACGGGAACGCCGGTATCTCCCTTGAAAACGTAGTCTCCGTGAGGAAGTATGAATTCGAGCTTTCCGTCCTGCACGAAGGCCTGGGCTCCGAACTCCTCGCCCTCGATGTACTCCTCAACGATGAAGTAGTCGGAGCGGGTGTTCTCGAGCACGATGTTGCGCGCGTGATCATACTCCGAAGGCGAATCGACCTTGACGATTCCGCGGCTGCCCGATGAGTCGACCGACTTGAACATGACAGGGAGCGTGAGATCCGCGATGATATTGGCGTAGTTCGGATCGTCAAATGAGACCCTTCTGAATTTCGCGCTCCTGACGCCGTACTTTTCGTAGCACTGCTTCATGAGAAGCTTGTCAGTCGCAAACTCGGCGGCTTCGAACGAAAGTCCTCTGAGACCGAGGGCGTCGCAGACCTTTCCGATGGTGATGACAGCGACGTCCGTGCCTGCCGTGACTATGCCGTCTATCTCTTCTCTTCTCGCTATGCTGAGTATCTTGCGGTAATCGGTCGTGTTCTCGTAGTAGACCTTGTCCGCGATCTCAAAGCCGGGATAATTGCCGTGGATGCTGGCGACTATCGTATAAATGCCGAGTTCTTTTGCTATTTTGATGAGCGGGACCTGATATATCCCCGCCCCGAGAATCAGTATCTTTTTCATTCAGTCTTTCTCCTTCGGGCCGCTGCCTTCTGCAGCGCTTCTGCCCTTATAAAAATCCCTGACCACGAACTGAGGATCGTTCGACATGCCCTGGAACATCCTGCCTATGTATTCTCCGATGAGTCCGAGGAATATCATGATGAGCCCGGACAGGAAGAATATGCTCACGATCAGCGAGTACCAGCCGACGGCGCTCGTAGGAGCAAAGATCTTTTTCAGGACTATCGCGACGGCCCCGAGAATGCTCAGCACGGCGAAGAAGGTTCCCACCCTGGTCGCGATGCGCAGAGGGACTATGGAGTAGCCCATGATGTTGGACCAGAGGCTGATGAGCTTTTTGAAGGTGTATCCCGACTGGCCGTAGCCTCTGTCGAAGTGCTCGACCGGCACGCTCGCTATGTTGCGTGTCGTGCGCAGGAAAAGTCCCTGCAGATGCGTGTAATGGCTCCTGTACTGTATGACGTAGTCTCTGACGAACTTCTTTATGATCCAGAAGCTTGAGGTCTTGAGATCCTTAGGCTTTCCGATGAGGATGCGCACGGATGTGTAGTTGACCCAGCTGCCGAAATTGCGAAACAGGCTGTGATGCTTCTGCGGATAATATCCGTAGACTATGTCGTAGCCCTGATCGAAGGCTTCGAACATGGCGGGGAGCTGCGAAGGATGCGTCTGAAGATCGTCATCCATGGCGATGAGCACATCTCCCTCAGCGTAGTTCAGCCCGGCCATCACGGCGTTGTGCTGTCCGGAATTCTGCGCAAGCTCGACGACTCTGACAGACTCGTATTCATCCGCCAGCTCCCTGAGCGTGCATATGGTCTCCCCGTTGTCGGGAGAGCAGTCGTCCACCAGCACAAACTCAAAAGGAACCCGTCCCATTTCCTCCATTTTTGCTGAAGTCAGTTCGACGAGTTCGCGGATCGTATGCGATGATTTATAGCATGGAACGATAATTGAATAAAGCATCCTGTCTCCGTTCTGATCATTGCGTTATTACTTTCAGAATTTTAATACAGTCGGGGAGCATATTCAACCTTGACGGTTTTTTTTGACAACAATATAATCAAGGCATGGCAAAAACGATCAGGAACAACAACTGGGTCAGATCAGCGGCAATAAACGCGGTGATCGCCGTAACGGTCATGCTCTGCACGCGCATGGTGTACGAGACGAACGATGACTACGCGGTGGCTTCGAGGATAGTCGGAGGATATCCCGAGATCGTCTTCATGAATTACTATTTCTGCGACGCGCTGTCCGCAGTGCAGTCCCGGATATCCGGTCTCAACGTCTTTGTTGTCACTCAG
>CADBFL010000050.1 GCA_902793875.1 uncultured Eubacteriales bacterium
GAGGAAGGCATCAGCGTGAACGGCGGCTGGGGCCCTGCCGAGATCCTCACTAAGAGCGGCAAGGTATGCGGAATAAAGTTCAAAAAGTGCACATCCGTCAAGAACGCGGAGGGCAGGTTCGATCCTCAGTATGACGAGAATGAGACCGCAGAACTCGAGTGCACGACAGTGCTTTACTGCACGGGACAGAAGCCTGACTTCGGCAAGATGCTCGAGGGCACGAAGGTCGAGATCAGCCCGAGGGGCATGATCGTCGCCGACCCTGTTACTCTCCAGACTGCAGAAGAGGACATCTTCGCCGGCGGAGACATCGTGACAGGCCAGAAGTTCGCGATCGACGCCATCGGAGCAGGCAGACCTATCGCCGATTCGCTCCACAGATACGTACACAAGGATCAGGGCCCTAACAGGCTGACTGTAGGACGCGATCTCAGAGAGATCATCGAGCTCGACAGAGACGATATCTCGGTAGAGAGATACGACAACATGCCTAGACAGAAGCCTGGCCGCAGAGACGGAGACCCTGTCGGGACATGGCACGACCTCAGAGAGCCTCTGACAGAGATCCAGATCAGGGCCGAGGCCAACAGATGTCTCAAGTGCGGAGCTACAACAGTTGATGTCAACAGATGTATCGGCTGCGGACTGTGCACCACGAAGTGCGAGTTCGATGCGATCGAGCTGCACAGGGATCACCCTCTCGCTTCGAGGATGTTCTCGGCCGAAAACGGCAAGCTCATGGCCATCCTGCCATACGCTCTGCCTAGAGAGGTCAAGATCAGACTCAAGGCTACGAAGCTGGGCAAGATGCTCTCGAAGTAGACATTCCGGGCACGATCATAACAACATTACAGGCACCTCAGGGTGCCTGTTTCATTTGGGGGGGGTATCCCGTACAGTTTGCCCGGGTCCGGCCTCATATTTTTTGTGTATTTCAGTGACAGTTGTTGTAGAATTATTCTATGTGAATCACAACGGAGGTGTTGTCGGAAATGAAATACTACAAAGACCATTATGATGTCATCGTGATCGGAGGAGCGCTCGCGGGCCTTTCTGCCGCTCTCATGCTGGCAGAGAAGGGCAAAGACGTTCTCGTGCTCGAGAGGCACAACCTGCCGGGCGGAGTCGCGACGAGCTTCGTCCGCGGCGGGATCGAGATCGAAGCGGCTCTTCACGAGATGATGTATATAGGAGATAAGGACAACCGCCAGAAGGTCGGGAAATTCTTCGACAGGCTGGGGATAGACATAGACTGGCTCAAGGTGCCTGAGGCGTATCACGCGAGCCTGCCGGGCATCGAGGCCACGATGCATCCCGGACTTGAGACATTCTCAAAAGAGGTGGATGCGGTCGTGCCGGGTTCGTACGACAAGGTGCTCGGGCTGCTGAACCTCTGCGCGGACGTATACAGCAGCGTGAACGAACTCTCGGTAAGATCCATGAGCAAGGCGCAGATGCTGCTGAAGCATGAGGCTTTTGTGAAGACGGCGGGCTACAGCACAAAGGAAGTGCTCGATTCCTTCGATCTTCCGCAGAAGGCGCTCGACCTGCTTGCTCCGTACTGGATATATGTGGGCAGCGGCTTCTCCGATCTGCCGTTCACCATCTACGCCGTCCTGATGGGCGAGTATGTCGGAAACGGCTCGTTCATACCGAGAAAATTCAGCCACGAGATGTCGCTGAAGATGGCCGAAAAGGCCGAAGAGATGGGCGTGCAGATCGAGTACAGGCAGCACGTCGATAAGATACTCGTAAAGGACGGAAAGGCCTGCGGCGTGAGAACGGCTCTCGGACACGAGATATTCGCCGATTACGTAATATGCTCGGCCTACCCGAACACCGTATATACGAAGATGATAGAGCCGGCGTCCGAGGTCCCGGCAGAGGCCATAAAGATGGTCAACGCAAGAAGGCTCAGCCTCTCGGCGTATTCTGTCATCCTCATACTCGATAAGTCCGCCGAAGAGCTCGGCATAAAGGACTACAGCATATTCCGAGGCAAGACCATGGATACGGATGAGTGCTACAGAGAACTCGGCACGCTCGGACCATACAGCTACCTGACGTGCATATGCCACAATCTCGCAAATCCTGACGCTACGCCTCCGGGGACCTGTTCGTTCTCGATCACGGTGCTGCCGAGGGTCGATGCGTGGAAGACGGTCACGGCGGATGACTATGACCGCGTAAAGCACGAGATCGCCGATCAGCTGGTCGCGGACATGAGCGAGTATCTCGGCTTCGATCTTAAGGATCACGTGCTCGAGTGCGTCATCGAGACGCCTGTGACGGTGGCGCGCTACACGGGCATGTACAACGGTTGCATCTACGGATACGCCCACACGATGGAAGACCACATAGTGGCCCGTCTGCAGACCGCGGACGCAGAGCACTTCATAGACCATCTGGAATTCTCCGGAGCTCATCAGATCTCGGGCGACGGGATGGGGCCTGCAGTCGTTAACGGCTGGAAGGCCGCCAAAAATGTGCTGAATACGATGGAAAAGGAGGCGGAGTAAAATGAAAGTAAAAGGATTCCTTAAGGATGTGGGAGGAGCCTCCCGCGTCACAAAGACCAGACTTGAATCGTTCGAAAACGCCTCCGACAGACCGGACATGACGGATCCCATAGCGGATGTGGCGCGTGCGTGGCATCCGGGCTGGCTGGATCTCGTCGTGTCGGAAGTGACAGATATAAGCAAGACATCGAAGGCCGTGAGGTTCAGAAGAGCCGACGGCGAGCCGATGCAGTACTTCTATGCGGGGCAGTACATGGTGCTGGACTTCCCGATCGGAGAAAGCGTGATCTCGCGGCCGTACACCGTATCCTCGGCGCCGTGCCGCGCGAGGGGCGGAGACGGCTATGTTGAGATATGCGTGAGACGCCCGAAAGAAGACGGCTTCATCGCCGACTATGTGAATGAAGAAGTAAAGCCGGGAGATACCTTCCGGGGGCTCATCGGCTGCGGACAGTTCTATTTCGAGCCTCTGCGGGACTCGCGCACGGTCGTGGCCATAGCGGGCGGAGTCGGAATCACGCCGTTTGCGTCCATGGCCGAAGAGGTCGCCGACGGAAAGCTCGACATCGACCTGACCATACTCTACGGTTCGGTGTCTTCTGATGACATAATCATGAGAGACAGGCTCGAAGCCATAGAGAAGCGCTGCGATAAAGTGAAGGTCGTCAACATCCTTTCAGGCGACGAGCCGGGATGGAAGGGAGAGAGAGGCTTCATCGACGCCAGAAGGATAAGGAAGTATTCGCCGGCGGGAGTTGAGAACACGACATACTTCGTCTGCGGGCCGCAGGTGATGTACGGCTTCATAGAAAAGGCCTTCGACGAGCTGGATGTGCCGAAGCGCCGCCGCAGATTCGAGGTCTTCGGACAGGCGGCCGATGTGACGGCCCTCGAAGGATATCCGGAAGATATGAAGGATAAGACGGATACGGAATACGAACTCACCGTCGTGCGCGGCATCAGCGAGACCGTCATACCGGCGAAGGCCGGCGAGAGCCTCGTGACTGCGCTCGAGAGAGCGGGCATCAGGACAGAGACGGGCTGCAGGAGCGGAGAATGCGGTTTCTGCCGCACGAAGGTGCTCTCCGGCAATGTGTTCATCTCGCCAAAGAGCGAGGGATTGAGAGCCGCGGACCGCGACTTCGGTTACGTTCACGCCTGCGCGGCATATCCTCTCAGCAATGCAAAGATAAGGATACCTATAGCACAGAAATGAGCAGACACAGCATAGCATTACTGAATGACGCGTTCCCCCCGATCATAGACGGGGTCGCAAACGCGCTCTTCAATTACGCAAAGCATATAGAGAAAAGCCACGGGCGCGCCGTGGTGCTGACTCCGCAGATGCCGGGAACTGACGACAGCGTATATGATTTTCGCGTGGTCAGATATCCGAGCATAGATACCCGCGGTCTTATAGGCTACATGACCGGTTATCCGTTCTCGCCCGAGGCTGCCACTGCCATAGAGGACGAAAAGGTCGAGCTGCTGCATACGCACTGCCCGGCCACCTCGGCGCTGCTCGCGAGGAGCCTCGCGGAGGCGAAAGGACTTCCGCTCGTTCTCACCTGGCATACGAAGTACGACATAGACATAGCAAACGCGATCAAAAGCAAACTGCTCAGAGAGGGAGCGATACAGGCTCTCATGGCAAACGTCAACGCCTGCGATGAGATCTGGACGGTGAGCGAAGGCGCCGGAGAGAACCTCAGGTCGCTCGGATATGAAGGAGATTATATCGTAATGCCTAACGGCGTGGACCTGCCGCGCGAAAAGGTCGGCGATGAGCTGGTCGCCCGGGTGACGTCCGGATACGATTTACCGGAGGGAGTGCCGTGCTTCCTGTTCATCGGCAGACTCATGTGGTATAAAGGCCTTCGCATCATACTCGACGCGCTCAAAGAACTCGACGGAGAGGGCCTTGACTTCCGCATGGTATTCGTCGGCGGAGGCGGAGACGAGAAGGACGTCAGAAAATACAGCAGCGGGCTCGGACTCGATAAAAAGGTCATATTCACAGGTCCGGTGAAGGAAAGAGACACTCTCAGGGCCTGGTACAGCCGCGCAGGGCTCTTCCTCTTCCCGTCCACCTTCGACACGAACGGACTCGTCGTGAGAGAGGCGGCCGCGAGCGACACAGCTTCTGTCATCATCGCCGGAAGCTGCGCTGCAGAGGGCGTCACGGACGGGCGCAACGGTTTCCTGATCGAAGAGAACGCAGCATCGCTGGCAGCGAAGCTGAGGGAACTCATGGACAGACCGGAGACCGTAAAAAAAGTCGGCGAGGGAGCCGGCGACGAGCTGTATATCTCGTGGGCGGACGCGGTAGCTAACGCGTATGAACGCTATGAAGCAGTGATCGATAATTACAAAAGAGGCCTTTACGGCAGACACGATCCGCTGAAGGGCTCGTGGATGCAGTCGCAGGGCGAGCTGATGCAGATCATCGGAGACATTGATACCGCGAGAAAGGACCTGGATTCAAATCTCAGATCTGCGCGGAACAAGGCGATAGTGGATGTCATAACTGCGGGCTACGAGACAAGAGAGAGCATAAAGGATCTGAGAAAGGAAGCTGTCAGCGGTCTTGAGTCGCTGCTCGATGAGGTCAGCCAGAGCTTCTGGGACGGCAGGGAACGGAGCAGGAAAGGCAGGAATGGCAGAAATAAATGAACGAATACATGGAAAGAGAAAAGATAATAGTCCGCACGAGCGTGATCGGCATCATAGCCAATGTGCTGCTGGCCGCTTTCAAGGCGGCGATGGGACTTATGTCGAACTCCATCGCAGTAGTGCTCGACGCGGTAAACAACCTGTCTGACGCGATGTCTTCGATCATCACGATCATCGGAGCGAAGATAGCGGGCAAGAGGCCTGACAAGGATCATCCCCTCGGACACGGAAGGGTGGAGTACATAAGCGCGCTGATAGTAGCGGGCCTCGTGCTCTACGCCGGGATAACATCGCTGGTCGAATCGGTAAAGAAGATAATCCATCCGGTGCAGGCAAACTATTCGACTCTGTCGCTCGTCATCATCGCGGTCGCGGTCGTCGTCAAGATACTGCTCGGCCGCTATGTGAAGGCGAAGGGTGAGGAGACGGGCTCGGGAGCGCTGATCGCATCGGGCACGGACGCGCTTTCGGACGCCGCTCTTTCGGGCGCCGTACTCGTGACAGCGCTCATCTATACCTTCGGAGGCATATCTCTCGAGGCATACATGGGCGTCATCATATCCGGCTTCATCATCAAGGCCGGCATCGAGATGATAAGCGATACCGTCAGCGACATACTGGGACGGCGTGCCGATGTGGAGATGTCGAAAAAGATAAAGGCCATAGTCGTCAGCGAACCGGAAGTGCTCGGGGCGTACGATCTTTTCATACACAATTACGGGCCGGACAGAGAGTACGCGTCCGTCCATGTCGAGCTGCCTGATAAAATGACGGTGGACGAGGTCGATGTCCTTACGCGGAGGCTGACGGACAGGGTGTACAGGGAGACCGGCGTCATCCTGACGGGAGTCGGCGTGTATTCGCGCAATACCGACGACAGGGTCGCAGAAATCAGGGAAGATATAGAGAAGATCGTTCTTGCGCATGAGTGGGCGCTTCAGATGCACGGATTCTATCTGGACGAGGAGAAGAAGGTGATACGCTTCGATGTGGTCATGAGCTTCGACATCCCTCACAGCGAGGGCATAAAGAAGATCAGCGAAGAGATAAAGGCGAAGTACCCGGACTATGAACCGCTTGTGGTCCCGGATATAGATATCTCGGACTAAAGTCCACTATTAGGGTGTTTATACAATCTTTGTATTCCTAACTATAAGAGAGGTGTTCTCTTATGCGTTCTATTCGCACCAAATATACATTACTAACAGTATGCGCAATAATTGTTGCATTGATAATTGCAACTGTTATTGGAGTGGTGTCAATCAAGAATCTTGGAAATAAAGATGCAGAGCAGATGCTGAGCTTGGTTTGCACAACTGGTGCAAAGGAATTGGATTATTACTTTGAAGATGTTGAAGGCTCTGTGAAAACGGTTTCATCTCTTGTACAGAATAGTCTTGAAGATGCATCGCCCGATCAACTTGAGAGTCAGGTCGAGCATTCGCGCGATCTGTTTGGAGAGATCGCATACAACACAAAGGGCGTCCGAACTTACTACTTCAGAATAGATCCTAAAGTATCTGATACTGTAAAAGGCTTCTGGTATGTAAATCAGGAGGGTAAAGGCTTTCAGGAGCATGAAGTAACTGATATCACAGAATACGACACCAATGACACTTCTCAACTTGTCTGGTTTACTGTTCCAAAAGCAACCGGAGAAGGAATATGGCTCCCTCCTTATTACACTGAAAACCTTGGGGAATTGGTAATATCTTACAATGTGCCAGTATACTATAAGGACGTGTTTGTAGGAGTCATTGGCATTGAGATCGACTATGCGATGCTGGCTCGTGAAGTTGAAAATATCTCTGTCTTTAAGAGCGGGTACGCCTTCATTCTTGATGAAGATTCAAATGTCATCTATCATCCGCAAATCGATGCTTCAAACCTCATGAATCAGGATGCAGCGGCAATCCCTGATGAACTACATAGTGATGATAAACTAATCAAATATGAATTCAATGGTGTTGAGAAAGAAGCAGTCTGGCAACCGCTTCGTAATGGAATGCGTCTTTATGTAACAGTGCCGGTCTCAGAATTCAACAGAAGCTGGCGAGACATGGTGTGGAAGGTGATCCTCGTTTCTATAGTTATTCTGGTGCTTATCAGCCTTATCTTCCTTCGCTTAACTGGTAGACTCACAAAACCACTCGTAGAACTTACCGAGGCTGCCAAACAGGTGGATCAGGGAAACTATGATTTGGAACTGACGTACAAAGAAGATGATGAACTTGGCAGTCTGACGAAAACATTTGAACAACTTATAGGACATACAAGGGAACATATAGGCAGTCTGAATAAAAAGGTCTTTATTGATCAGCTCACATCGATCCGAAACAGAAGAGGATATGAGCATTATATTAGGGAACTGCAGGAGCAAATAAACGATCAGAAAGAGAAAGTTGAATTTGCTATCGCTGTATTTGACTGTGACAACCTAAAGCGGATAAATGATGAATACGGGCATGAAAAAGGAGATATCTATCTGAAAGCTTCGACCGATCTGATATGTCAGGTATTCAGCCACAGTCCGGTA
Organism: uncultured Eubacteriales bacterium; assembly: GCA_902793875.1. Classification (GTDB taxonomy): domain Bacteria; phylum Bacillota; class Clostridia; order Peptostreptococcales; family Anaerovoracaceae; genus Crickella. The sequence continues at coordinate 7,729 of CADBFL010000050.1, forward strand.
TTCAGGATCGGTGGGGACGAGTTCGCTGTTATCCTGCAGAATGACGATTATGCTGCTATGGATGAACTGTTCAGTATGTTCAGAAAAACCGAAGCAGGAATAAATGAAGCAGCTGAGAACCCGTGGGATGAAATTGGCATAACTTTCGGGCTGGCTGTTTATGACCCTGCGATAGATCTAACTGTAGTTGATGTGGCACGCCGGGCCGATCAGATGATGTATGAGAACAAGCGCCTCCGTAAAGAAGGCAATATCATGACCACTGAGGATGAGATGGCTCTGGGTGTGAACATATCCAAATATGTAATAGAAAACATCGACAGGGCGATAGAAAACAATTGGATAAAGGTCTATTATCAGCCTGCTATCCGATCACTGACCGGAGCGTTATGCAGCATGGAATCACTGGCGCGATGGGACGATCCGGAAATAGGGTTCCTTACTCCGGACCAGTTTATAGGAGCTCTCGAGAAGAGCCGTCAGATCTATAAGCTTGACCGTTTTGTCGTGGAACAGGCCTGCTCTGATCTTCGTGATCGGATGCTGCAGGGAAAGCCCGTCGTTCCTGTATCCATAAACTGCTCCCGTCTTGATTTCACATTATGCGACATGGTCGGTATTGTGGAGCAGGCAGTGACAGACTATGAAATCCCGAGAAAGTATATAAATATCGAAGTAACAGAGACCATGATCGCCTCAGATGAAATGCTGATGCGCCGTGTGATTGGTGCCTTTAAGGAGGCCGGATATGAAGTTTGGATTGATGACTTCGGCAGCGCGTATTCATCACTGACTCTGCTGAAAGATTATCAGTTCGATCTTCTGAAGCTGGATATGAACTTCCTGACATCATTTAACGAGAGGTCAAAGCAGATACTTTTGTCGATCATTCTCATGGCAAAAGAGCTGGGTATGAAGACTCTCGCTGAAGGAGTGGAAACAAAAGAGGAACTCGACTTCCTTAAGGAGATCGGATGCGGGAAAATACAGGGATATTATTATGGAAAACCTATGCCAATCGATGATATGTTTGCTCATCTGGAAGAGGAAGATGTCCCTATAGAGACATGGGAACAGGGCGTGTTCTATGAGAAGGCATGTATGCATATAAAGCCTACTGATGCGCCTCTTGAGATCGTTGAAGAATATGATGGACAGTTCAAAACTCTTTATATGAACAGGGCCTATATGGAGCAGATATTCAGTGATTACCCTGACCTGGAAGAAGTCGATCAGAGGATTTATCATACCCCGTCTCCGCTTCTGCAGAAGTACCACAGTTTCGTAATTAAGATGAAAGAATCGCTGAAAGAGGAGACTTTCTATTATACAGGTGCCAGTAGTTATCTTCGTTTTATTGGCAAGGTGATCGCTGAGCACGAGGGGCATTATCTTATCAAAGGCTCGCTTATCAATCTTTCTTTGGAGGATGAAAGGGATAAGACGGAAGAACTGGATGTGAGACTTCGCGAACTCAACCATGTGTTTGAGGCAGTACACCTTATGGATATCCGGAATGATCAGTTTATCCCGCAGATAGGTGAATACAAATTCTTCTCTGATTACGGTTCTGAAGATTTAGGGGTGCGGGGTAAACTGAATATTATCACGGAGAAAAGAATACGCCCTGATGAGAAAAATGCGTTTGCTAATTTTGTAGATTTAGATACTTTGCCTGAACGAGTCAAGAAAAGTGATCGGGGATTCGTTTCTTCAGTTTTTCATGTATTGCAGGAAAATGGTGGCTATATGCCAGAAGAAATCATACTAATGCCGGTACCGGGTTCAGGAGGGGATGAGTATTTATTCTGTTCAAAGCTGTATATCGAAAAAGATTACCATTGAATTATCTGCAAGAGTAATTTTACAGGTTTTTACATCTCAACTTCCCATCGACATTCCTGAAAATAATAATGCAGGCTATAGAGTAAACCATATGTTTTATAGGATTTCTCACGGGGCTCTTGTGAAAAAGGAGGCCGGGGAGCTTTCTCTTGAGGACGGCTTTGTGGCGGAGGATGAGAAGGGAAGAGGCTGGACCGGTGGTCTGATCGGCGGGCTGGCGGGTCTGCTGGGTGGTCCCGTGGGAGTGCTGGTCGGCATGGGTGCCGGAGCACTGATCGGTAACGCTACGGATGAAACAGGTATGTGATGGTCTTTGACGAATTCAATATCCATGCCCAGAAGGAAGAGGAACTGAACATTGTAGATTGGGACAGGACTTATTTCCTGACAAAATATTACGTGCTCTGACAGGATAAACAGCTTTAGATTATTTCAGCTTTCCCTGACTCCGGCGGGAGGACGGGTAACATCAAAAAATAGAAGGGAGAATAATAAAATGGGTGCTGAGAATAATGCTGCAGGTATTACTAATGACGAGAACATAGTGAGGGAGGCAGCAGAGAGAGTACAGGCGCTGTATGG
>CADBFL010000051.1 GCA_902793875.1 uncultured Eubacteriales bacterium
TATTCAATAATGTAACCAAAAAATACGGCGAGAACGTGGGACTGATAGATGCTTCGGTGCATATCAAGAGCGGGGATTTCGTATTCCTCGTCGGACCTTCAGGCGCCGGCAAAACGACGTTCATCAAGCTCATCCTGAAAGAGATCGATCCGGACAGCGGAAAGATCATTCTTGCAGGCAGAGACATCACAAAGATGGGCAGAAGAGAGATACCTGACATCAGGCAGAAGATCGGCATGGTGTTCCAGGACTTCAGGCTTCTCGAAAAGAAGACGGTATATGAGAACGTTTCCTTCGCCATGGAGGTGCTGCACAAGAGCAAGAGCGAGATAAGGGAAAGAGTCCCTCACGTGCTCGAACTGGTGGATATCGCCGACAAGTCAAACAGATATCCTTCGGAGCTTTCGGCCGGAGAACAGCAGAGGGTAGGCATTGCAAGAGCGCTCGCAAACAAGCCGAGGATGCTCATATGCGATGAGCCTACAGGAAACCTCGACCCTATCACTGCCATGGACATCATGGCTCTTCTCGAGCAGATCAACATAAGAGGCACTACGATCCTCATGGTCACGCATGCCAAGGACATAGTGGACAAAATGAACAAGAGGGTAGTCGCCATCGATCACGGACACATAGTCCGCGATGAAGAGGGCAGCTACGGATACGCCAGACAGAATGAGAGCGACAACGACAATCTGTACATCCCGGGATTCACGGCCTTCATGGACAGCCCGATCAAAGCTGCCACGATGCAGCTGGACCCTGATCTTGCCGAAGCGATCATGGGCAAGACGGTAGCCAGGCCCGACCCGGCGGAGTACGATGTCGACAGCATGATCAGCACATACCTGGACGCAGGGGAGGATATCTATGAGTAGACCCGGATATAACCTCAAGCAGGCCTTTTCACAGATGGGGAGGAACAAGGCCATGTACTTCACGTCCATACTCGCCATCACGGCTATGATGCTGATCCTGGGGCTTTTCTTCGTGGCATTCGTAAACGTCAATCTGTTTGCCGCTTCGATCGAAAAGGACTACAACGTTATCCAGATATACCTCAAGGATGATAATTCGGAAGAGGTCAACAAGACGGTCGAGACCGCCCTTCGCGGATCGCAGGGCGTCGATGAGGTGACATACGTCAGCAAGGACGAGGCCATGGTCACGCTCAAGCAGAAATGGGGAGAGAACGCATATCTTCTTGAGAATCTCCCTGAAAATCCTCTTCCGGAATCGTTCATGGTCTATGTCGAGGACAAGGACGCTGCGAACGCTCTCGCCCGAAGCGCGGCTGAGATGGAGGGAGTGGAGGATGTCGTATACTACCGCGACACCATGGAAAAACTCGCGCAGGTATCGCATTTCATAGAGATGGGCTCGCTGATAGCCATGGCATTCCTGGTCATCGTATCGGTCGTGATAGTTGCCAACACGATCAAGCTCACTGTTTTCAACAGGGAGAAGGAGATCGGGATCATGAAATATCTGGGCGCTACAGACTGGTTCGTCAGAGCTCCGTTCATCTGGGGCGGCGTGATAGTCGGAATGGTATCGGCTTTCATAGCGACGGGGCTGACATACCTGATCTACACAAGGATAGTAAAGATAGTAGGCTCGGATATAGCGAGGATAATGTCCGTAACGGTCGTTCCGGCGAAATTCCTGGCTGTGAACATACTCATTATCTTCCTCTGCCTGGGCATCAGCATAGGCGTATGCGGAAGTATCATATCCATAAGGAAATTCCTTGACAGATAGGTGCGGAAATGACTAAGAGAAGAAAGAAAAACATCATACTGGTATTTCTTCTGATAGCGGCCATGGTAGCGGCGACATTTGCTTCCGCTTTCGGAGCCACGAAAGAAGAAAAGGACAAGGCTCTCCAGGATGCGAAGGACGCAAAAGAGGCGACCGAGCAGAAGCGGCAGGAGGCCAAGGACGCCGCAAAGAAGGCTGCCGAGGCTACCGAAAACTTTGAGGAGGCTGAAGAAAAGCTGAACTCGCTCTCGGAAGACATCAAAGCGACGGAGGCGCAGATCGCGAACACCAGGGCTGAGATCGAAGAGTCCCAGGCGCGCATCGATGCCAAGGAGAAGGAGATAGAAGAGCAGAATGAAGCGCTCAACAGCAGGCTGACCGCCATGTACAAGACCGGAAACTCCGGATTCGTGGACGTTATCCTGAACTCCGAGAGCGTCGAGGAACTTCTGTCGAATATAGGGATGGTGCAGAAAATACTTGAGAGCGACAGGGATCTTCTTGAAAAACTCCAGGATGATCATGCGGCGCTCAAGGAGATGAAGGCGGCCCTGGAGGCCCAGAAGGCATCCCTTGAGGAGCAGCAGATAGCGCTTGAGGCACAGCAGATAGAGACAGAAGAGCTGAAGAAGAAGTACCAGAAGGAAGCTGATGAGATGCACGCCCTTCAGGAACAGAAGGAAGCCGAAGCGGCTGAGATGGCGGCAAACGCTCTCGCCAAGCAGCTCGAGGCGGAAGCCATGATCGTAGAGTCCGGAGGGCAGATCGAGGTACCGGCCGGTGAGTATATGTGGCCGACAGCCTCTAACTGGGAGCTCTCGGACAATTACGGCTGGAGGATATGTCCTTTCCACGGAAATGAGTTCCATAACGGTCTGGACGTCGTGCTGTCGAGCGGAACGAACGGAGCGCCTGTGTATGCCATAGCCGACGGCATGGTGACCATGGCGTCATGGTACGGCGGATACGGAAACTGCATACAGTATGCTATCGGAGGCGGATACAGCGTGCTGTACGGACATCTGAGCGGATATAACTGCAGCTCGGGACAGTTCGTCAAGAAGGGCACGGTGCTGGGATATATCGGTTCGACCGGAGCTTCCACCGGACCTCATCTGCACTTCACTGTATTCAAGGACGGAGATACGGTCAGTCCGTTGTCCCTCTACTGATGCACGGAAGGATGTAATGGAGGATCTGCAGCCTGGAATACTCGAAATAATAAGATCCAGAGGAATAGGGGACGGGGCGCTGGAAGAGTTCCTGTCCCCCAGACCGAGGCTCGCATACGATCCATTCCTTCTCGCGAACATGCGCGAAGGGGTGGATCTGCTGCTTAGAGCGGTCGATGAGGGCAAAAGGATAGTCATCTACGGGGACTATGACGTCGATGGAATAACATCGACGGCTCTTTTGATGAAAGTGATCGGTTACCTGACGGACAACGTCACTTACTATATCCCTTCAAGGCTGGACGAAGGATACGGGCTGCACCGCGAATCCATAGACAGGATAATCGAAGACGGCGGCGAATTCATACTCACGGTGGACTGCGGCTCTTCATCGAAGGAAGAGACGGCTTATGCCCGTTCCCGCGGGGTGGAGACGCTGGTGACAGACCACCACAACATGAGCGGAGACAGGGCCGAAGGGACAGTCATCAATCCGAGGCTGCCGGAGGACGGATATCCGTTCAAGGGCCTCGCGGGCGTAGGCGTCGCATATAAGCTGGCGCTCGCAGTGGCAAAGGAACGCAGCATCCCGGGGCCTCTCATGGCGGAGGTGCTCGAGTTCGTCACCATAGGAACGGTCGCCGACATCATGCCCATGCTCGACGAGAACAGGACGATCGTCAAGTGCGGCCTCAGGAGCATACACCTGGGATGCCGCAATAAAGGCCTCAGAGAGCTGATCGACAGATCGGCTCTGGATTACCGCACTCTGAAGTCGGGAGACATCTCGTTCGGCATCGCGCCCAAGATCAACGCATCGGGCAGGCTCGGGGACGCATCGCTGGGAGTCAGACTGCTGCTTTCAGATGATGAAAAAGAGATCGCAGAGTGCTGCGATTCTCTGATCGAGGCCAATAAAGAGCGCAGGAGACTCCAGGACGAGGCATACGAGAGAGGAACGGAAATGCTCGATGATGAGCTTGAAAAAGGGGATTTCATCATCGTCGAGATAAACGACTCCCACGAAGGCGTGCTCGGCATAGTAGCGGGCAAGCTGAGAGAGAAGGTCAACAGGCCCGTGGTGGTCATATCCGGCAACGGGGACAGCTATAAAGGGACCGGGCGGTCGATCGAAAGCGTCGATCTGTTTGCGATGCTCGATAAATACAGGGACAGATTCAGAAGCTTCGGCGGCCACAGCGCCGCCTGCGGCTTTACTATTGACGCGGGGAACATGCAGCAGCTGAGAGACGATCTGAACAGAGACCTGAAGGAGGCCTGCGAGCGCGATCCGGACATCCTTGAAGAAAAATACAAAAGCGATGCCGCGATCGAGCCGGGAGAGATCGATCTTCAGTTTGCCGAGGCTCTCGAGCTGATCGAGCCGTGCGGCAAGGACAATGAAGTGCCTGTCTTTGCCCTGAGGAACGTCAGGGCCGAAAACTGGAGGTTCCTCAAAGATGATCACAGGATGGCAAAATTCGCTCTGCGCGATGAAAACGGCGGAAAAATCGACGCAGTGATGTTCAGAAATGCTGCCGAAGCATATATAATAACAGAAAAAGGCGCGGCAGACATGCTGTGCAACATAGAGATCAATACATGGAGGGATGAAAGGAAAGCGCAGGTGATAGTACGCAAGGTGCTGCCTGCCGGTACCCTTTGATGGAAGAATACAAAGGCGGATACAGCAAAGAAGACAACAGAAAGACGATGGGCCTCAGCCTGTCGGATACGGCTTATTACGACGTTAACGTATCCGCCCCTGAGCCGAGGCCGGCAGAAACGGAGTCTGTTCCCCCGAAAAAAGGAGGGGTCTTCCGTTTTGTGCTGCCTTTCGTCTGCGGCATGCTCTTCTGCCTTCTTCTGCTCATTGCAGCTGAGTTTTTCGGACTCGGCAGCTTCGTTACACAGAAGAAGTACGCGTATTACCGCTCGCTTGACGAAAACTGCGGCAAGTATTATGAGATCATGAGACTCATAGACGAAGACCCTATCGCGCTGAAGGGTTCCGGCGAGATAAGCGATGAGATGCTCAGGGAGGCGGTCGCGTCTACGGGCGATCCCTATGCCCAGTACTTTACCGCCGAAGAATACGAGGAATTCTCGAAAAGATATGCCGGAGAATACATAGGCATAGGCATAGGCGTCGTACAGGACGGCGATGACATACTCGTCATCAATGTGTTCGAGGATTCGCCTGCCGCCGAAGCGGGAATAGAGACCGGGGACGTTATAACAAAGGTCGACGGAAAGGTTCCGGCGGATGTGGATGAAGCGATAGACATGCTGGCGGGAAAACCGGGGACTTCGGTGACCGTCACATACAAAAGGGGCGAAAAGGAGACGGAGTGCAGTATGAACCGCGCGAAGATCGAGCAGGATTCGGTGACGTTCAGCAAGGTCGAAGAAACGGATGATACCGGATATATCAGGATAGCGTCGTTCATAGAAGGGACCGACAGGCAATTCAAGGCAGCGGTAAAAGAGCTTAAGAACGACGGCTGCAGCAAATTCATCATCGATCTCAGGGACAACGGAGGAGGACTTGTGGATGCCGGCATCGGGATCGCCGACTATCTGCTTCCCGAGTGCACGATAATGACGGAAACCACAAAGAGCGGGGCCGAGACGGTATATACGTCAAAACCGGGTTCGGCGGGCATCGAGTATGTGGTGCTCGTAAACGGGGACACGGCGAGCGCCTCGGAGATACTGACGGCCGCGATACAGGACAATAACGGAGGCGTTGTGATCGGGTCGAAGACATACGGAAAAGGGGTCACGCAGTCTGCGCACAGATTCAGCGACGGTTCCGCCGTCAAGCTGACTGCGACGGAGTATTTCAGGCCGAACGGAGATAAGGTCAACGGCGTGGGCGTCACGCCCGACATCGAAGTTTCCGACGATGAAGCCATGGACAGGGCGCTGGAGGAACTCGGAAAGTGAGTATGTACTGGGCGTCGCACTTCAGCGGAGGGAAGGAAGAAAGCCACAGCCTTCTTGCTGAAGCCATTTCTGAATACACCGGCGATGTGGAACGCGTCGGTGCGCTGATGGAAGGCATGTATGCCGGAAAGAACGGGAAGCCGTATATCGACGGCTTCGATTTCTTTTCGATATCACATACGGAGAACGTATGGGCGGTCGTATTCTGTGAACGCGAGTGCGGCCTGGATATCCAGCTGCCCAGAAAGTGCAGGGCGCTGTCCATAGCGGAGAAGTTCTTTCACCCGGACGACGCAGCTGCGGTGGCGTATGCGGCTGCTGTGGATCCGCAGAAGGGAAACGACCTGTTCTTCCGTCTGTGGACCAGAAGGGAGGCTCTGGTAAAGGCGGCGGGAGGATCTGTCGGCAACAGGGACTTGCCTCCGGTGACGGGGGATCGCGCTGTGTACCGCGGCGTGACATACAGCATACACGATGTGGATATGCCCGGCATGCCTGAGATCTACGCGGCCGTATGCGCAGAGGGCGATGAGGTACCGGGACACGAGATATCCCGACTTGATCAGGTGAACGGACGGTCCGGCGATGGAAACAAAGAAGAAGAGCGAAAACGGAAAAACAGCTTTTGAAGCCGCGTGCTCATATCTTGCGAACCGCATGCACACGACGGCGGAGGTCAGAAAGCATCTCGAAAGCAGGGGATACAGCAGCGGCGAGACAGACGAAGCCGTAATGGACCTGATCGGAATGAGATACCTTGATGACTATCTCTACGCGGCAAGGTATTATGAGTATAACAGAGAAAAAAAGCGCGGTGTCATGAGGGCCGAGCGCGAACTGCTTGAAAAGGGCGTTGACCGCGAGACAGTCCGCAATGCGAAAGAGGATTTCCTTTACGAGCAGAACGTGGACGAATACAGCGATGCTCTTGAGATAGCGCGCAAAGAGGTATATACGAAAAAGGATATATACGGAGATGATGTGACAGTAAGGGAACTGGATGACAGACTGAGCGCGAAGATCGCGCGCAGGCTGGAGTCTAAAGGTTATTCGCGGTCCGACATATTCCGCGTGCTCGATACGCTCAGAAGAGAGACGGGTGACAATGACTGACGAAAGATATTCACGCACGGTAAAAATAACAGGCGAGGCGGGACTGAAGAGGCTCAGAGAGGCATCGGTCCTTATCGTGGGGATAGGCGGAGTCGGCTCGTATGCAGCGGAAGCCATAGCCCGCGCAGGCATAGGGAATATCAGCCTGATGGACGGGGACAGCGTGCAGCCCAGCAATCTGAACCGCCAGCTTGTAGCCCTGACATCCACGCTCGGCATGAACAAGGCGCAGGTGATGGCCGGCAGGATAAAGGACATCGATCCGGATACGAAGACAGAGGTCCTGCCGCGGTTTTACAGACCGGATGATGAGCTCGACCTTTCCGCGTACAACTGGATCGTGGACGCGATAGACGATGTCGAGGCGAAGACCGCCCTGATATGCCGCGCCAGAGAGCTCGGCGTGGACATCGTCTCGGCAATGGGGGCCGCCGGGAAGACGGGGACGGATTTTGTCGTCGCCGATCTTGCGGGGACACAGGTGTGTCCGCTCGCAAAAGTCATGAGAAAAAGACTGAGGGAAAGAGGCATAGAGCATCTTCCGGTGGTATATTCGACAGAAAAACCCGTCCCGAGGGACGGAGATCTGGGGACTCTCAGCTATGTGCCGGGATCGGCCGGCCTTACGCTTGCGGGATATGTGATCAGGGAGATACTCGAATGAAAATATTTGCGATAGCAGATCTGCACCTGTCATTCGATGAGAATATCGACAAGCCGATGGATAAATTCGGCCCCGGCTGGGAGAACCATGCGGAGAGGCTCAGAGAGAACTGGGAGAGACTGGTGTCCGGGGAGGATATCGTGCTTATCCCGGGAGACATCTCCTGGGCGCTGAGGATAGAAGAGGCGATGGCCGACTTCGAATGGATCCACGGCCTGCCGGGCACGAAGATCATATCGAAGGGCAACCACGATCTGTGGTGGAACAGGATAACCTACCTGAATTCGCTCTATGATGACATCATTTTTTTACAAAATGATTGCCATCCGGTCGCCGGAGAGGATATAGTTATTACGGCATCGAGAGGATGGCCTTATCCGGGCTCCGATGAGTATACCGATCACGATGAGAAGATATACGCGAGGGAACTTCACCGGATGAGACTGGGACTCGAGGCCGCGCGCAAAGCTGCGCCGGGATCCGGCATCATAGCATGCCTCCACTACCCGCCGAGCAACCCGTCGGGCCTTGAAACAGGCTTCACGAACCTGCTTGAGGAATATGGCGTCAGTAAATGCGTGTACGGCCACCTTCACGGCATGCCTGCGTATGCGACAGGTATCAGAGGAAATGTCAGGGGAGTCGAGTACAGCCTTGTATCTCTCGACTATCTGGGCGCGGTGCCTAAACTGATATACGAAAGCGAATGACGGGGAATTGAGCAGGACAGAAGAAAGAAAAACAAAAAAGAGAGTAAGGATAAAATACAGAAGGGCAGCAATAGTCTTATCGCTGCTCATTCTTATGGCGTTCATGATCGTCAATATTTTCCTTGCGTCGGTAGGAGCGGGCGCCTCGTACAACAGGAAACTTCTGACAAAGACCGGGGATCCGAATGCGAAAGCCCCTGAAATAAAGGCAGAAGCAGCGGCTGTGTATTCGCTAGATCTGGACCGGATGGTATATGAGAAGAACTCTGATTATATGCTGGCGCCTTACAGCATAACAAAGCTCCTGACATGCTACCTGGCGCTTGAGAACCTCGATCCGGAAGAAGAGGTAAAGATATCAAAGAGCGCATGCGAAGAACTTGAGGACGGTATGATGATGGAACTCGAGCCCGGCGAGAAGATAAAGGTCATAGATCTTCTTTACGCTGCCATGATGATGTCGGCGAATGACGGCGCGACAGCTCTGGGAGAGGCCGTGTCCGGCGATATAAAGTCGTTCTCCGCTCTCATGAACGAGACCGTTGCCGGGTGGGGCTGCGAGGGTACGCACTTTGTCAATGCCAACGGCTGGGACAACAGCGACCACTATACCACGGCCCGCGACATGGCGATCATAACGAAGAACTGCCTTGAAAACGATACTCTCAGAGAGATATCCATGCAGAAATACTATACAGTGCCGGCTACGAACAAGTCGGATCCGCTGCTCATGGAGAATGCGCTTCTCAAGACGATGAGCGACAACAAGCTGATCACCGGAGGCAAGACCGGAAGCTGGGATGACGACAAATGCTCGATCGCTCTTGAATTTACCGATAAAGGACTCAGCGCCGTGATCGTGCTGCTCGACGATAATAAGAAGGACCGTCCCGGCGATGTCATCAGGCTCATGGATTATTCCCATCAGGTCACGCCTGGATTCAGGACAACGAAAAAGGGCGACAAGGTATGCAGCGCATGGGTAAAGCACGGAAAGAAGACCAGGGTGATGCTCGAAGCCGACAGACTGACTGCCGCGTATCCGAAGACCGAATCGGAAAAAAGCATCAAGGTAAAGACTAAGGTCGACAAGCTCAAAGCGCCGGTCAGAAAAGGCGATGTAGTGGGCAATTTCACCGTATATGCGAACGGACAGCCTGCAGGAAAGGGCAAGCTGCTTGTTTCGGAGGATGTCGGGACCGGACTGCCGCTGTCGTATCTGTATGTGTCCGATCACAGCTTCATCGTGCTTGCCGTCATGACCGTTCTGATGTTCATTCTCGGATGCCTGCTGCAGGCTGCCGATAACAGAAGAGAGGCAAAACGAAGGACTGCGAACCGAAGACGCGCGGGAGCGTCAAAACACTGATATATAAGGATCGTCAAAACACCGGCATATAAGTCCTTGAAAAACAATGAGAGTATATGCTATAATCACTCTCGCTGTGGAGAGGTACCCAAGAGGCTGAAGGGACTGGCTTCGAATACCAGCAGGCGGGTAACTCCCGTGCGGGGGTTCAAATCCCCCTCTCTCCGCCATCAGATCCCTTGAAATCAACGGTTTCAAGGGGTTTTTATGTGGTTAGATGGGTGGTTAGATGGGTTAGGACAGAGCTTTCGTGATCTTTTTATACTTCTCATCATCAGTGCTTCTGTCGTAGCAATAATTGTTTAAAGGTAAGCGGTAAACCGCAGGTACCTACAAACTGAATATAACGAGGGTTAAAATGGTTGGAAAAGTGCAGAACCTTTTCTAACCATTTTTAACTACGGAGG
>CADBFL010000052.1 GCA_902793875.1 uncultured Eubacteriales bacterium
CTCGGCGCGACCTGCACGATGGGCACACAGCTCTTCGAGCCGCATGTGACAGGATATGCGATAGACACGGTCGAGGACTATAAAAAGCTCACGCCGATGGATCTGGACTCGGGCAGGGCGAGGGTGGTCCTGGACGCGATCAGGATCCTTAAAGAGGAGACGGAGGGTGTGCCTATCATCGGCAACATCGTAGGACCTGTCAGCGTGGCGAGCTCTGTATGCGAGCCGACCAGATATTACAAGCAGATGAGACAGAAGCGCGAACTCACGCACGAGTACATGCAGTTCGTGACAGATGACCTCATCAGGTTCGCCCTTGCGATGATCGATGCCGGAGCCGACGTCATAGCGATGTCTGATCCGAGCGGCACGGGCGAGATACTGGGACCTAAGTTCTTCGATGAATACGCCGTAACATACATCAATCAGGTGGTCGACGCCGTACAGGCGATGGGCGCTAAGATCATAGTCCACATCTGCGGACAGATGAAATCGGTGTACGACAAGGTCGCGAAGATACACAGCGACGCGTTCAGCTTCGATGCCGTGGTATCGCTGAGAGAGGCAAAAAAGAACCTGCCTGAAAAGGTGATAATGGGCAATGTGAGCACATTCGCGATCGAAAACCAGAACGAGGAAACAGTGGACAAGCTTACAAGGGCGGCATACAGCAACGGATCGGACATAATATCGCCGGCCTGCGGCCTCGGGATGGGCTCGCCTCTTGCCAACGTGCAGCAGGTGCTCAGGACGGTAAAGACTTTCGCTGATGAGTAAAGACGCATTCCTAAGATATGAAGGAGAAGGCAGTGAGTATACTGTGTCTGAAGGCACGCTTCGAATAGGCGAGCTGGCTTTTGCGGGCGCGGACGGACTCGAGAAACTGTATATACCGGACTCTGTAGGGGAGATCGGAAATTACGCCTTCATGAATTGCTATTCTCTGCGGGAGATCAGACTGCCTGCGTCTGCGCAAAGGCTGGGCGCGGGGCTCTTCCAGAACTGCTGGCAGCTCAGGAGCGTGAAGCTGCCGGAGGGTACGAAGTCCCTCGGTACGGACATGTTCGAGAACTGCCACGCGTTATCGGAGATATGGCTCCCGCGATCGCTCGAAGAGGCGGCGCGGACATCTCTTTCCGGATGCAGGAGCCTGAAGACGATACACATAAGTCCGGAGCAGCTGGACATACTCCCGTCCTCGGCGAAGTACACAGCCGTGCTCACGTATATGGAGGAGCACGCGGACACAGCCGGAGACGGTGCGGACGGAGAAGACCTGATCTGCAGCTTCGCTTCGGAAAGGCAGAAGTCGCTTCTTGATCTGGCGGTCAACAGAAGGAGCACGGAAGCGGTGAGATATATGCTTTCACGCGGACTGGTGAATGAAGAGGCCATGAAGGAATATCTGGACAGATCGGCCGTATCGGGCAGGGTCGAGATTACGGCGCTGCTGCTCGACGGTCTGAGGGACATGAAGAGGACGGATCCTCTTCTGGATGAAGCGTTCATATAGATAGAAAAGGCAACAGATAATGGACGAGATAAGAGAATACAAATGCACATATTCGAATTCGGTGGGCATCAGCGCCGAGGTCACTGAGGGACTCGGGCTTGAGTTCCCGGACGCATACATGCACAGTGATACCATGCAGACCCTGGCAAAGGCTGTAAGGAAGCACGATGATGCGGACTTCTGCCTGCTGCCGTTCTGCCGCACGGTCGAGGCCGAGGCGATGGGAGCTGTGCTCAACTACGGCGATGCCAATACCGGACCGAGGGCAAAGGACCCGATCTGCGAGGGCATCGATGACGTGCTGGCGCTGCCTTCAGTCGATGTGACAAAGGGCAGGATGGCCGAAGTCCTCAGGGCCTGCGCAGAACTCAAAGCGCAGGGAGAGACAGTGTGCCTCGAGGTCACGGGACCGTTCACCATCCTCAATGCTCTGATGGAGCCGCGCAAGGTCTTCAAGGCATACCGTAAAGACGCGGAAGGCATGAAGAAGGTGCTCGATAAGCTGAGCGGCGATCTGCTCGCATATATCAAAGCGGGCAAAGATGCCGGAGTGGACATATTCATCTTTTCCGATTCAGCCGGAGCGCCTGAGCTCCTGGGCCCTAAGTTCATGACTCAGGGGGTGGAGGACTTCTACCATCCGTTCCTTAAGAAGGTCGAAGCGCTCATGGACGACAGCTGCATCTTCCTGCTCTGCCCAAAGTTCACATATGCTGTTATCGATACCGGCTGGGGTGAGTTCAGAGATCATCAGCTGGAGGAGGGCACAGACTTCATGCAGGCGATGCTGCAGATGAAGGGCAGGGTAAAGATCGCCGGACAGGTCTGCATCAAGAACATCGGGGTGAAGCTCGCGAACGGAAGGTTCAGAGAGATCGTTCTGAAATAAGGAACAAATATATTGGAACTGACGAAATATAAGAAAATAATACTGATCGCATGCTCGATGATCGAGGACGAGATAAATGACGTCTTCGATCGTTTTGATATACCGGACATGGAGATCCGCTGGCAGGAGAGGGGTCATCACAATGATCCGGACAGGCTGAGAGATGTCGTGCAGGCTGAGATAGACAGGGCGGAGAGCGAGGGGGCCGATCTGATCATGCTCGCCTACGGACTATGCGGCAACGGGGCTCTCGGCTGGCACACGGAGAAAGCGACGCTCGTCATGCCGCGATTCGACGACTGCGTCAACATGATGCTCTGCACCGGCAAAAGGGACAGGCGCAATTACCTCAGCGCCGGCCATATGTATCTGACAGGCGGCTGGACGAAGGACGAAGGAGCTCTTCTCGACATGTTCGAAAGCTATCTTTCAAAGTACGGAAAACGCAAGGCAGACAAGCTCATGAAGATGATGCTCGCATCATACAGCAGCGTGACCGTGATCGATACGGGCTGCTACGAGATGGAGCCCGTGATGGAATACGCGGCGGAGTGCGCGGAGCGCTTCGGACTTGAACGCAATGTCGTGGCGGGAGGCAACGAGCCGCTCAGAAAGCTCATTACGGGAAACTGGGATGGGGACATCATAATAAAAGATCCGGGAGAAACCGTAGAAGAGTGCGATTATTCGTTTTAGAGATACTTAGGATTACTTGATTTATTGTTAAGAACACCTTAACTATTCCGTGATAAGAAGTTCACAATGATACCTGATACACAATAATAAGAACATGTAGTTGTGAAAAGGCACAATTATCAGTTAAACAAATAATTAGCATTCTTTTCAAGAACTTTTATAAATTTTACATCTGCTCATATTGCGGTATAATTCATAAGGTTGCGTGAAACATGCAGCCATTTAAATTGTTTAGGTATTTCTGATGGCTTTCAGGCATATACAGAAAAGGAGAATAATATAATGAGCAATCAGAAGAAAAGCAACGGCTGGGCGCTCCTGCCGTTCGCAGTATTCATCGTCATCTACCTCGGAGCCGGGATCATCCTCCAGAACAAGGGCGTAGAAATGGCGTTCTATCAGTTCCCTGCGGTAGTAGCAATGTTCTTTGCAGTTCTCGTAGCATTCGCTATGAACTACAAGGCAGGCATCAACGCTAACTTCAGCATCTTTGCAAAAGGAGCAGCCAACGAAGACGTAATGGCGATGCTCATGATCTACCTGCTCGCCGGAGCTTTCTCTGCAGTAGCGGGAGCCATGGGCGGAGTCGACGCTACAGTCAACCTGGGCGTTTCGATCATCCCTGCATCGCTGCTTACAGCAGGACTCTTCGTTATCGCAGCATTCCTCGCAACAGCAACGGGAACATCGATGGGTACTATCGGAGCTCTCGTTCCTATCGCACTCGGAGTTGTTGACAAGGCAGGACTCAGCCTTCCGCTCGTCATGGCCGCAGTAGTTTCCGGCGCTATGTTCGGAGATAATCTGTCCATGATCTCGGATACGACTATCGCCGCTACAAGAACTCAGAAGGTAGAACTCAAGGACAAGTTCAGGACAAATTTCTGGATCTCGTTTCCTGCAGCAATAGTTACTATCGTACTGCTCATCATCTTCGGCAGACCTGATACAGCCCAGGCTCTTACAGTTGAACCGTTTTCGTTCATCAAAGTCATCCCTTACCTGCTTGTACTCGTACTTGCGCTCATCGGCATGAACGTATTTGCGGTACTGACTATCGGTATCTTTGCAGCAGGAATCATCGGAATGGCATACGGCGATATCACATTCATGGATTTCGCAGTCAAGATCTGGGAAGGTTTCCAGGGCATGATCGAGGTGTTCCTCCTGTCCATGCTCTGCGGCGGTATTGCTGAGATGGCCAAGCACTACGGCGGCCTTGACTGGCTCATCGAGAAGCTGTCCAAGACATTCAAGGGAAAGAAGTCTGCGCAGGTCGGCCTCTCCGCGCTTGCTGCACTTACTGACATGGCTACAGCCAACAACACTGTTGCCATCATCGTTGACGGACCTATGGCACGTGAGATCAGTGAAAAGTACGACATCGACCCAAGAAAGACCGCATCCATTCTGGACATGTTCACATGCATCATGCAGGGACTCATCCCTTACGGAGCTCAGTTCCTCGTAGTTGCAAGCATGTGTGAAGGAAGAGTAAGCCCTCTGGACATCATCCCGAGGAACTGGTACCTCTTCCTCCTCGCCGGATTCGCTATCCTTTCGTACTTCGTACCTTGGTATGAGAAGATCACGCTCAAGGGCAAGTGGGACTGGAAAAAGAACAAAGTAGTCAACGAGTAATAATCTCCATAGCGTTAATGGAATCGCGTATGCCGGAACCCCTTGAGGTTCCGGCATTGCGTGCGTAAAAGATAAAGAGGACAAAATGGGTATAATCGAAGAATACGGACACGGACTGGTGATACCGAAGGACGAGCTTACTGCGATCGAGCGTGACAGACTGCTGAGTGAAGGCAAACCTGTGGACCGCATCATGTGCTGTATCGATACAGGAGAGACTCTCGCGCCTATGATCGGTCTCAAGGTAAAGGACTATTACTTCTCATCAGAGCACATGCTCGAACTCGAGCAGTATATTTATGACACATTCCGGTCGGATGGAGCGGGACTCTCAACGACCCTGCGAGGAATGGCCGAAGCCATGGGATCGAAAATCAAATACTTCGATCACAATATTGCTCAGCTCGAGACACCGGCTCTTGCGAGCCTGGATGAGGTAGACAAGGCAAAACTGGTCGATGTCGATAAGGACGGCAGACTGCCGATCATCCTCAGGGGTCTTAAGATGGTCAAGGAAAAGCTCGGAGACAAGGTTCCTGTAAGCGGTACTGTCACGGGGCCTCTTACCATCGCGGCTATGGTCGTCGGTACAGAGAACCTGCTTATCGGTATGGTCAAAAAACCTGATAAGGTCAAGCAGCTGATGGAAGTGATCACGGAGAATAACGAAAGATACATTGCACGCATGCTCGAAATGGGAGTCGGCGTGGGCTTTGCCGATCCTGTGAGTACTACCTCACTTCTAAGGGTCAAGCAGTATCAGGAGTTCTCGCTTCCTTACTTCCAGCACAATGTCGACTTTATTAAGAAGAACGGAGGAGGCTGCGGCCTTCACATCTGCGGAGGCTCCAGAAAGCTCTGGGAGCTCCTGAACGATACAGGCATCGGCTGCTTCGGGCTCGACAACATCGAGGATCTTGAAGAGGCCAAGAAAGTGCTCGGACCGCATATGGCGATCCAGGGCAACATCCCTCCTGTCGATGTGGTGAGACTCGGTACACCTCAGGACGTGCTCAGATCTGCAAAGGAATGCATCCGAAAGGCCTGGGATTCCCCGAACGGATTCACGCTGACTTCGGGATGCCAGACTCCTATGGATACTCCGGCAGAGAACCTGCAGGCAATGATGGATGCAGCGCGCATATTCGGCCGCTATCCAATCGACATTGACCTGCTGAACACAGTAATGTAAGAAGAGTCAGCCGGTATTCTGCTTCACACAATCACCTCCGGAGGCGTTATAGATTATTTCTATAGTGCCTCTGTTGTTTCAGACCGGAAAAAGCAGGATACTTGTAGGGGCCGGTTATATTGGCAGCATCGGCTGCCGGCAATAAGGAAAGGACAAAAGCATGGAAATCATAAGGGAACTGCCTGCTGTATTCGAGGAATTCGCAGAAGCAAGAAGAAACGCATTCGTTAATGTAAAGAACGTTAAGGACCAGGGGATCCCGGTCATCGGAGCGTACTGCACGTACTTTCCGAGGGAGATAGCGCTGGCTGCCGGAGCAGCCTCGGTCAGCCTCTGCTCGACATCGGGCGAGACCATCCCTTCGGCAGAAAAGGATCTTCCGGCGAATCTCTGCCCGCTGATCAAGTCCAGCTACGGATTCGCAAAGGACGACAAGTGCCCGTTCTTCTATTTCAGCGATATAGTAGTAGGGGAGAACACCTGCGACGGCAAGAAGAAGATGTACGAGCTCATGAGCGGATTCAAGGATGTCTTCATCATGGACCTTCCGAATTCGCAGAGCGAAAAGGGACTTGCGCTGTATAAAGAGGAATGTCTCAAGCTCAGGGACTATGTCGAAGAGAAGTTCGGCGTTGAGATCACCGACGAAAAGATCCGCGAGGCCGTAAAGCTCGAGAACGAGATCAGAAGAGCGAAGAAGCGCCTGATCGACGTCATGAAGAACGACCCGTGCCCGGTAACAGGCATGGATATGTTCAAGCTCCTCTACGGAAGCGACTTCAAGTTCGACCGCAGTCTCATAGTCGATGAGCTCGATTCGATCAGAGAGAAGATCGAAAAAGAATATGCAGAGGGCAAGATGCTGAAGAAAAAGCCTCGCCTCATCCTGACCGGGTGCCCGATAGGCGGAGTCACTGAGAAGGTCATAAAGGCAGCCGAGGATAACGGAGCGGTCATAGTCGCGATGGAGAACTGCACGGGAGCCAAGCAGTACGACAGGCTGGTCGACGAAAACGCCGAAGACATCTGGGGCGCTCTCGCCGAGAGATACCTCAACATCGGATGCTCCGTCATGACGCCTAACCCTAACAGGTACGATCTGCTCGGCAGGCTGATAGATGAGTACAAGGCAGACGGAGTCCTCGAGATGACTCTCCAGGCCTGCCATACATACAATGTTGAGCACAAGTCTATCGAAAAGTTCTGCGTTGAGCAGAAGAAGACGCCGTACTTCATGGTCGAGACCGATTACTCGGAGGCGGACGTGGCGCAGCTCAATACCCGTATCGCTGCGTTCATCGAGATGCTATAGGCCGCACAGCCTGCCGCATATCAGCAGGAGAATAAAAAACAGAGGGGCCCTTCCATGCATCCGCGCGCTGTCCGGCACATCCGGCGCAGCGGGGATGCGCAGGGCTCCTTTTCGTTGCTCTGCCGGCCCGCACGGATCCGGTGCAAAGACGATTGTTTGGATAAAAATGCATGATCGGGTGGAGAAATTTGCGGATTTGGTTGCATAAATATACAGATGTTGTTATAGTCATACACGTCAAATAAAAACCGCTGCCATCTGCGGCGGCTGATAGGTATGGATAACAGAACAGGAGAAAGAGAAATGAAGAAGAAAACACTGGTATTACTGCTCGCGATGTCGATGATATTCACATTCGCGCTCGGCGCATGCAGCAAGAGCGGCGGAAGCGGCGGAGATGAAGGCGGGGATGACGCGACTCTCAAGGTCGTGACAGAAGCCACATTCGCGCCGTTCGAATTCACAGAGGACGGAAGCGAGGAGATCGTAGGCTTCGACGTGGACATGATGAACGCCATAGCTGAAGATCAGGGCCTCAAGATCGAGTGGGTCAACATGGAGTTCGATTCGCTTATCCCGGCTCTTGAATCGGATCAGGGCGACATCATCTGCGCAGGCATGAACAAGCTCGCAGGCGACCGCGCCGAGAAGGCTGACTTCGGCGAAACCTACTTCGAAAGCGACCTGATGCTGCTCGTTGCTGCTGACAGCGATCTCTCAGGCATCGATGCAGTCACTTCCGACATGAAGCTCGCCAGCCAGATCGGAACCACAGGCGGAGACATGGTGCAGGAGATGGCAAAGGAAGGCAAGATCGCAGAAGGCATCGTGCTCAACCAGTGGACTGACTGCTACATGCAGCTCCAGAACGGCGACGTCCAGGGCGTCATCGTGGACAAGCCGGTAGGAGAGGCTTACCTGAAAGCGCACAGCGACATCGCAAAGTTTGCCGGAGACAAGTTCGGCGATCACGAAGAGTTCGCCTTTGCAGTAAAGAAGGGCAATACGGAACTGCTTGATAAGCTGAATACAGGCCTTGCAAACCTTAAGGAAAGCGGCAAGTACGACGAGCTCGTTGACAAGTGGTTCAGCTGATCCGGCAGAGCATAACAGGCCATAAAAGATCATGGAAGCGAAGGGAAAGAAATAAGCAATGGATGTTTATATAAAAGGATTTCTCATCGCCTGCCAGGGCATACCCACCACGGTGTGGGTAAGTCTGATAGCAATAGTGATAGGAGCAGCCTTCGGACTGCTCCTTGCGCTGTGCTCGCAGACAAAAAGCAAGATCCTGCAGGTGCTGGCAAAAATATACGTTGACGTTGTAAGGGGCACGCCTATGCTGGTCCAGGCCCTCATTATGGCCTACGGCGTGCCGTGGCTGCTCCAGTCGTGGGGCACGGGATTCAAATGGGCCAATCTGGTCATCCCGGCCATCATCGTATGCGGATGCAACTCGGCCGCGTACATGTCGGAGATAATAAGGTCAGGCATACAGGCTGTGGACAAAGGCCAGATGGAGGCTGCAAGGTCTCTCGGCATGAGCCACGGCATGGCGATGAAGCTGATCATCATACCGCAGGCCATCCGCGTGATCCTGCCTGCATTCGCCAACGAGTTCGTGACTCTCATCAAGGAGACTTCCGTGCTCGGATATGTAGGAGTCATTGAGATACTGCGCAGAGGACAGCTCTGGAACGCCTCGTCGTTCGAGACATTCCCTGCATACATAGGAGTGGCGCTTGCGTACATGATACTCACTATCCCGCTGTCAAAGATCATAAACGGCTATGAACGCAAGATGGCCAGAAGGGAGTCTGCAAGATGAGCATGATAGAAGTAAAGGGCCTTTGCAAGAGCTTCGGAGAGCTTGAGGTGCTCAGGGGCATCGACCAGAACGTGGATGAAGGCGAAGTGCTGTGCATAGTCGGACCGTCCGGCTCGGGAAAATCCACTATGCTCAGGTGCATAAACAGGCTCGAGGAGCCTACCGGCGGCGAGATATACATCGACGGCGAGCTGATAACCGACAGGAACGTCGACCAGATGAGGACGAAGATGGGCATGGTGTTCCAGTCCTTCAACCTCTTCCCTCACAAGTCGGTAATAGAGAATCTGACCATAGGACCGGTCAATGTTAAGAAAGAGGATGAGGGCTCCGCAAAGGAGAGAGGCATGAAACTGCTCGAGAGAGTAGGCCTGGCCGAGAAAGCGGAGGAATATCCGAGAAACCTCTCCGGCGGACAGCAGCAGAGGGTGGCTATCGCAAGAGCGCTTGCGATGGATCCCGAGGTGATGCTCTTCGACGAACCTACATCCGCACTCGACCCTGAGATGGTCGGTGAGGTGCTCGATGTAATGAAGGACCTCGCAAAAGACGGCATGACCATGGTAGTGGTAACGCACGAAATGGGATTTGCTAAGGAGGTGGCCGACAAGGTCATCTTCATGGACGGGGGAGTCATTGTCGAACAGGGCACTCCGGACGAGGTCCTCAGTCATCCGAAAGAGCCGAGGACACAGGACTTCCTTTCGAAGGTGCTTGTCTGAAAACAATGAGCCGGCGTACGGGGCGTGTGAGAA
The DNA here is from genome assembly GCA_902793875.1 of uncultured Eubacteriales bacterium. Taxonomy (GTDB): domain Bacteria; phylum Bacillota; class Clostridia; order Peptostreptococcales; family Anaerovoracaceae; genus Crickella. Next base: position 9,827 of record CADBFL010000052.1, read on the forward strand.
TATCACGCCCCGTTTTCTGTTGGATCGCTGTGTATGCATAAAAATGCAAGATCTGTGAAATAATTTGTATTAATAGTTGCATAAATATACAAAAAATGTTATAGTCATACATGTCAAACAAGTGCTGCCGTGATTCGGAAGACAGGATCAGGGTATAAGACAAAACAGAGAACAGGAGAAAGAACAATGAAAAAGAAAACACTGGTACTTTTACTCACGCTCGCGATGATATTCACATTCGCGCTCGGAGCCTGCGGCAAGAGCGGCGGCGGTGAGTCGGCGGATACATCCTCNCTCAACAGCCAGGCATCCTCTTCGGACGAAGAACTCGTCGTTGCAATGTCGCCTGACTTTGCTCCGATGGAATTCGTAGACCTCTCGAGGAGCGGCGACGAGCAGTATGTAGGATATGACGTACTGCTGGCCAAGTACATCGCCAACCACCTCGACAAGAAGCTGGTGATCAAGCCGATGTCGTTCGATGCGGTAATGACGGCCGTATCGACAGGAAACGCTGACCTGGGCATCTCCGGATTCAGCTGGACCGCAGAGCGTGCCGAGAACTACTTCATCACAGACTGGTATGAAGCAGGGGAGAACGAAACCGAGCAGATCGTGATCACCACTAAAGAGAACGAGGGCAAATTAAAGGAAGCGGCAAACTTCGACGGTCTCAAGGTCGGAGCCCAGGGCGGATCGCTTCAGGAACTCCTCGTCAAAGAGCAGCTGACCGGAGCGGAGTGCGTGCTGATGACAGACCTTAACGACCTTTGCACAGCACTTCTGACAGGCAAGATCGACGCTCTCGCTGTTGCGCAGGGCAACGGAGAATCCTTCATCTCTGCCAACGAGGGCAAGCTCGTGGATACGGGATTCAAGTTCGAGATCGATGAGAAGTACAAGAACAACGTAGTGCTCATCAACAAGGACAACACAGAACTCGGCGAGAAGGTCAATGAAGTGATCGCTCAGCAGAAGAAAGACGACGTAGCTGATGCATGGTATGAGGCAGCTCAGATGCTCGGCAACATCAAGACTGTCGACGAGCTCGGATATGACGATAAGGGCAACAAGCTCACTGAATAACGCTGACGCCGGACACTTATCTGAAATACAAGAAACAGATGCAGGGGCTTTCCTGAGGAAAGCCCCTCTCTTTCGGAAAACGGAGGATTATTTATGACATTAGGATCGATACTCCATGACATGTGGGATATCTTCGTGAAATTCTACATCGGAGAAGGGCTTCTGGTGACGGGAGTAGGCTACACGCTGCTCCTGTCGGCGATAGCGGTATTCTTCGGGACCATACTCGGCTCGCTATTGGCAGTCGGCAAGATGAGCCGCATAAAACCACTGCAGTATATCATCACGGCGTTCGTCGAGATAATGCGCGGCACGCCTGCGCTGCTGCAGCTGTACATCGCATATTTCATCGTTCCGATGATGCTCACCAATCTGAATCCTACTCCTATCGCCTGCGTCGCGATAGGACTCACGCTCAACTCTGCGGCATATGTATCCGAGATCATCCGCTCGGGCATCAACGCCGTGGACAAAGGCCAGACCGAAGCGGCGAGGGCTCTCGGCCTCACATCGAGGACCACGATGACAAAGGTAGTGATGCCGCAGGCTGTCAGGAACATCCTGCCGGCCCTGGGCAACGAGTTCATCACGATAATCAAGGAGACATCGCTCGCATCGAACTTCTTCGTCGGCGAGCTCATGACGACCTATGCCATCATCAAGGGCGTTACATTCAACACCGTGCCGACCCTGATCGATATCGGCATCATATACTTCGTGATGACATTCACGCTTTCCAAGCTGATAGGAGTGGCAGAAAGGAGGATGAAGGCAGGCGCTTAAGCACGGCCTGAAGCTTACCATGGAAAAAAAGATAATGCATGATCAGAACATGCTTGATGTAAAGAACATATATAAGAACTTCGGCAGCCTGAAGGTGCTCAAGGGCGTATCGACCACGGTGGACAAAGGCGAGGTGATCTCTGTCATCGGAGCGTCCGGCTCCGGAAAATCGACGCTTCTCAGATGCATGAACCTTCTTGAGGAGCCTACCTTCGGCGAGGTCTGGATAGAGGGCAAACTCATGACGCCTGTCGATCCGTACCTGCACTACGATGTCATCAGAGTATCGAAGACCTATAAAAACCTCGTGGCGGGAGGCATGGAGGATACGGAAGCCATCATGAAGATCAAGGCCGAGGACCTGCTGATAGAAAAGCACTCCGCCGAGGGATCCGAATACAAGGCCATGATGGATAAGATATACAGGGAAAACCACATCGATACGAACCTCGGCCGCCGGAAGATGAGCATGGTGTTCCAGCAGTTCAATCTCTTCAATAATCTGAACGTGCTCGACAATATCATGCTGGCGCCGGTGGAGACTGCCAAGTACAACAAGGTGAAAGACCTGAAAGCCGAGAAGGAAAAGATCGAAGCTCAGGCGATGTCGCTGCTGAAGAGGATAGGCCTTGAAGACAAGGCGAAGGTATTCCCTTCGAAGCTGTCCGGCGGGCAGAAGCAGCGTATAGCGATCGTGAGATCGCTTGCCATGAACCCGGATGTCATGCTCTTCGACGAGCCTACGTCGGCCCTCGACCCGGAGATGATCGGAGAGGTGCTGGACCTCATGAAGGAACTCGCTTCTGCCGGCATGACGATGGTGGTCGTCACGCACGAGATGGGCTTCGCGAGAGAGGTCTCGAACCGCGTGCTCTTCATGGACGAGGGATACATCAAGGAGGACGGCGCGCCTGAAAAGGTCTTTGACGATCCGCAGGACCCGCGCCTGCAGGACTTCCTCAGCAAGGTGCTTTAAATGGATAAAAAGGACATCATAAACTATATAGACAGCAGTGTCGCCGGCGGGATCATCGGGATCTCCCGTAAGATCTGGGAATATGCCGAGCTGTCCCTGAAGGAGACGCGATCAGCGGCGCTCTATGTTGAAAAACTGAAAGAGCACGGCTTTGATACGGAGACCGGTCTTGCCGGCATAGACACCGCTTTCAGCGGGACGTTCGTCTCCGGAAGCGGCAGGCCCGTCATCGGCATCCTGGGAGAGTTCGACGCTTTATCGGGTCTGTCACAGAAGGCTGCGTGCACTCACAGAGAGCCTCTCGTCAAAGGCGGCAGCGGGCACGGCTGCGGCCATAACATGCTCGGAGCGGCGGCCTTCGGCGCGGCTGTAGCCGTGAAGAAATATCTCGAAGAGACCGGAACGGACGGGACGGTAATATTCTACGGCTGTCCGGGCGAAGAGGGCGGCGCGTCAAAAGCTTTCATGGCCCGTGAAGGGCTGTGGAAGAGTCTCGACTGCGCCCTCAGCTGGCATCCGGGGTCGGAAAACGAGGTAGTGACGGGCACTTGCAATTCCTGCACGCAGGTGCTGTACAGATTCACCGGCGTTGCGGCGCATGCCGCGGCCGATCCCGAGAACGGAAGATCGGCCCTTGACGCGGTCGAGCTCATGAATATAGGGGTCAACTACCTGAGAGAGCACATGAAAAAGGAGTGCAGCATCCACTACGCCATGGTCGACGGAGGCGGTCTGTCGCCGAATGTCGTTCAGGAAGAGGCGTCCGTCCTTTACATGGTAAGGGCAGTAAAGGTCGGGGATACGCTCGAGCTGCAGGAGAGGGTGGACAAATGCGCGGAGGGCGCCGCGCTCATGACCGGCACGTCCTTTGAAAGGATATTCGTGGACGGAACAGCCAATACGGTGCCGAACACGACTCTCGAGAAGCTGATGCACGACAATCTCACGTACGTGTCCGTGCCTGAATACACTGAAGAGGAAAGATCATTCGCGGCTGCTCTCGACGCGACATG